>DAIREI010000270.1:0-3324 GCA_036795675.1 Bacteroidales bacterium | reverse complement strand
TTCCTTCAATATCCCGAAGTATAACAGGGAGTGCTATCCGTGTTTCTTTATGATTGAAATAAATCAACAAAGGTATTCCGGCGGTATCTAATTCGTGATATTCGGCCAGGTAATAGAAGTCATATTCAGTCATGGAACGGACAATGCTGTTCCACTGTTCTTTTTCTGTAAGCGCAATTATTTCAATCACTTCGTGATTTTTTTAGAGTTAAGAACTAAGAACGAAGAACTAAGAATTGAAGCAAAGCGACATTTATTATCATCCATAAACAAAACCCTTAATTCTAAATTCCGTTTCATAACTATAGTTCTAACTCTTAACTCTTAGTTTTTAACTCTAATAAGCATTTTTCTCGCCTTTAAACATATTATTCACTGTAACGAAAACGATCTTTAAATCGAGTAGGAACGTCCAGTTTTCAAGATACCATACGTCTTTCCGTACGCGTCCTTCCATCTGTTCCATGGTTTTGGTTTCGCCCCTGAATCCGTTTACCTGCGCCCAACCCGTTATGCCGGGCTTTACTAAGTGACGTACCATATATTTGTCGATGATAGCAGAGTAGAGTTCTGTATGCTTCAGCATGTGCGGCCGGGGACCTACCACGCTCATATCCCCCCGTAAAACATTGAAGAACTGAGGAATCTCGTCGAGATTGGAGCGGCGCAAGAAGCGTCCTATACGTGTAGTGCGGGGGTCGTCGCGTTCGGCTTGCTTCTCGTCGGCCATCTCATTGGCCTTCATCGACCGGAATTTATAACAATTAAATTCCCTGCCGTACAGGCCTGTCCGCTTCTGTTTGAAGATAATGGGGCCGGGCGAGGAAAGTTTGATAAGTGACCCGAATATAACATAGAGTATGGGGTACAGGGTGACGAGGAAAAGGGCGGAGAATACAATGTCGAATGTGCGCTTGAGTATGCGGTTGTACATCAGTTGCAGCGGCTCTCTGCGTACCGCCATTACGGGTAGCGTTTCGATGCTTTCCAGGGTGAGCCTCTTCCTTACATACCTCGAAAATTCGGGTACGATATAGAAGCGTATCATGTTTCGTTCCGAGAAGTTGAAGAGGCGCATTATCTTCTCGTCTTGCGAGTTGGGTAGCGTGCAATAGATTTCATCTATCTTGTTACCAATAGCGAACGCTTCCACCTCATGCGTCATGCCCAGGTAGTTGGGAAGAGTGTCTTTCAGTAGAATATTATCATCGAAAAAGCCGAAAATCTGAAATCCGTAGGCTTGTTCGCTCTTCATTTCGGTAAAAAGCGTCATCCCGTTCTTGCCGGCTCCTACTATCACTACACGTTTGTAATTCCTTCCGTGGCTTCGGTATCTTTTTATCAGCTCGCGAGCCAGTACCCGCCATAAGGGAAAGCATACAAACAGCACAACGTAGAAGTAGACGATAAAGCGGATAGGTGGCCTGCTTACTTCCATCTGAACAAAGAACAAGCAGGTTATGAATATGATAGCATGTAAAGCCAGAAGGTATAACGACCGCTGTACCACCTTGTCGGTATGGATAATGGGGCGGTACATTGCAACGGGAATACAGTAAAGGGCAAAGAAGTAAGAAAAGTTGAGGAGTAGGGCAATAATCCTGATTTTAGAATCGAATTCTTCGTTCAGGTTGATATGCAAAGTATAATATAAAACGAAGAATACCGAATTGAGAACAACTAAATCGCCGAAGACTATCAGCCATTTAATTAAGAATCCAAAGCCGCTTCTTTCTTTTACCATAACATCAATTAAGTTGCAAAATTAGTATTTATCTGTGAGAATGTCAAATTAAGCGGAGCTTATTTAGATTTAACACACTTCTGCACATTTTACTTTCAAATCATTGTCCTCAATTTTTGTCTTATCAACTAATGTCGTATATTTGCATAAACAACTTATCTATGAGACCCATAAAAATGGTAGATTTATCTGCCCAATACACACGTATTCAGCAAGAAGTAGATAGCGCGATAGCCAAAGTGCTGGCTTCGGGTGAGTATATACAAGGCTCTGCCGTGCAAACGTTTGCAAGCAACTTGGCCGAATATACGGGAGCCGCTTATGTTATTCCTTGCGCCAACGGTACGGATGCCATACAGATTGCGCTTATGTCGCTCAACCTGCAGGAAGGTGACGAAGTGATTATTCCTGCGTTTACCTATGTGGCTACGGCCGAGGCCATCGCCTTGCTCAAGCTTACGCCTGTGCCGGTAGATGTTGACCCGCAGACTTTTAATATGAATCCCGACTTGCTGGATGCAGCTATCTCGTCGAAGACCAAGGCAATCATACCCGTGCATCTTTTCGGACAATCGTGTGATATGGAGAAGATAATGAAAATTGCACGCAAGAATAATCTCTATGTAATAGAAGATAATGCGCAAAGCATCGGCTCGTCTTATACTTTCGCCGACGGCAGCAAAAAGCAAACGGGTACTATGGGCGATATGGGTGTCTTATCGTTTTTTCCTACTAAGAACCTGGGCTGCTACGGCGACGGGGGAGCTATCCTTACTAATAACGAAAAGCTGGCGCAACGGGCGCAAATGATAGCCTCGCACGGGCAATCGGCCAAGTATCATCACGAGGTAATCGGATGCAACTCGCGGCTCGATACCTTGCAGGCTGCCGCACTAAACGTGAAATTGAACTACTTGAACGATTACATCAAGCGAAGAAGGGTGGCGGCTAATTTTTACTACGACGAACTGGCCGAAATAGACTTGGTTGGAACTCCTTTTATCAGTTCAGCCTCCACGCATGTTTACCATCAGTTTACGCTTATCGTGAAGAATGATGAGCGCGATGCGTTGCGTCAATACTTAGCCACCCGCGACATTCCCACCATGATATATTATCCTGTACCGGTACACAAACAACCGGCATTTAAAGGATTGATTCGCTTCGGCAGCCTGCTCAATACCTCGGAGAGCTTGTGCAATTCGGTGCTGTCTTTGCCGATGCATACCGAGTTAGACCGGGAACAACAGGAATACATTACCACCTGTTTGATCGATTTTGCCAATAAATAATAATAGGATACCTTACTTATGAATGCGATTGAACTGAAAGGAATGACTTTCTTCGCTTATCATGGTGCTATGGAACAGGAAAGAAAGGTGGGTAACAGTTTTGTTGTAGACCTGCACCTTTTTCTCGACCTAACCCCGGCCGCTACATCAGACAACCTGGAAGACACTGTCAATTACGCCTCGGTATATGAACTGGTAAAGGAGGAGATGGCTATCCCCTCCAACCTGCTCGAACATGCAGCAGGACGAATAATTATAGATTGAAAGAAACTTTTCCACAAATACATG
>DAIREI010000269.1:0-3336 GCA_036795675.1 Bacteroidales bacterium | reverse complement strand
CACTATTCACTATTCACTATTCACTATTCACTATTCACTATTCACTATTCACTATTCACTGATAATAGGCCACCCGCTCTATTGTGTGGTAACTATCCGTCTCTTTATCATAATTAATTGTAATTGCGCGAACAGGATTGCCATACTCATTATATTCCGCTTCGTCTTTCGATATAAGTCGCCAATCGTTGGTGTTGTCATCCCACTCATAATCGGTATAGAGTAATTCGTTGCCGTTATCGTCTTCTATATACTCATTTTTACCTATCCATTTCCAATCGTTATTTGCCGAATCCCAATTATATTGCGATTTTAGTTCCGGCTCTCCTTTCAAATCGGATTGTGTAGTGCGCCTTTCCTTTCTGTCATCAAAATTGAATATCATGCTTAAAAATGACACTTGCCCGTTATCGCGGTAAACGTATTCATATTGGCTGTAAAAACTGCCCCAATCATTAATGTCCGGGTTCCAATAATACAATGTTTCGGTGATTGGATATTTTTGATTGTCATAAACACATTCGATTTTCTGATAATAGGTCCATCCATCCGAATAGTCGTCTTTACGAGATTCAAACATAGTCTCGGTATTCGTGTTTTCATCGTAGCGATATTCATATTTCCTCTCTTCGCAACTATAGTCATTCCCGTAATACCATCTGCATTCCGATCGGTGCAACTGTTTACCTTCTGCATTGTATGCATTTTCCTCTTTCTTGCTTATCTGCCATTCGTTTTCATCATAATCCCAATAATAATAAGTTGTGGTTAGCACTTGGTTATTTTCGTTGAAACTGTATTCTTCTTTGTTATCTCCTATCCAGCGGTTTTGCCCTTCATCCCAATCATAGAAGGCCTCGAGTGTCCGATTGTTGTTGGTATCGTATGCCGACTTGTACTTGGCGCTGAACACCCAGTCATTTATTTCAGCGTTCCAATCATAAAAGACTTTCAATATACTTTCTCCTTCATTATTATAAGTATCCTCAATCTTTCCGTTAGGCACCCAATCCCGCTTCGAAGAATCCCAACCGGATCCGATCTGCCGGATCCGATTATTGTTAGTATCATAAGTTTCTTCTTTTTTGTTTCCTCCTGTCCACTCAGTGACCGCCGCATCCAAATAATAAGACACTTCAAGCGTTTGATTGCCGTGGCTATCGTAATCGTATTCCATCTTCAAGGCGTCTCCTTTATCATAATAATCGCTGGTTATTTGCTGAATCCTTTCTTCTCTAATCACATACCCTCTATCGTCATAAAAATAGTTGGCCACCAAGACTCTCTCATCGTCATTGAAAGTAATGATACTGTCTATTTTTTGTGGATAGAAAGGATTCCAGACCGGTCTCTCACGTTCTTCATTCTCAATATCATTGGCGAATGAAAATGACGACAGACTAATTAGGCAGACAGAGAATAGCAGGCGATAAAATAAGTGTTTCTTCATAATGGAGTAGTATAGTTCTTCACTCTCATCTCCCCATCGCCATTCCTCCCCATACGGCTAATAGCCCTATAAGGATGCTGGCTGCGATGTAGAGGATGGCCGTAAAACTCTGTTGCGATTGGAAGAGTGCGAGATTTTCTACGGCAAATGCCGAGAAGGTGGTGTAGCCTCCGCAGAAGCCGGTGATTAACAGAAGCTTCAGGTCGGAACTGAGAAGTTGATGGCGTTCTGCCATACGATAATTATTCCGATAAGCAGGCAACCTAAGATGTTGACCGTGAAAGTAGACCAAGGAAATGCCGTAACCGGTTGCTTATTGATTAAGACGGAGGTAAGATAGCGTAAGATACTGCCAAGCCCTCCGCCGAATCCGACCAGAAGAATATTTTTAATCATGTCAGATGCCGATTAGTTTCACCAATAAATAAATGCCTGCGGCCAATAGCGCACTAACGGGAATAGTAAGTATCCAAGCCCAGAGCAGATTGACCGTCACGCCCCAGCGCACGGCAGAGAGCCGTTTTACCGCCCCCACGCCTACAATGGCTCCGGTGATGGTGTGCGTAGTACTGACAGGTATTTTAAGTATCTCGGTGAGGAACAAGGTTAAAGCGCCGGCTGTTTCGGCACAAACGCCTTCCAGCGGGGTGACCTTGGTAATCTTGGTTCCCATCGTTTTTACAATACGCCAACCGCCCATCATCGTACCCATGCCTATAGCGGCAAAACAGGTGAGCGGCACCCAATTGGGGACGTTCTGTACAGAGTCGATACTACCCACGGCAATCATGGCGGTGGCGATAATCCCCATCACCTTTTGCGAGTCGTTAAGCCCGTGACCCAGACTGAATAATCCCGAAGATACCAATTGCAGCCGCTTAAACATCTTATCGGCCTTGCGTGCGTTTGTTTTGCGGAATGCCCACAGCACGCCGATGGTAATCAGCGAAGACATAACCATACCGATAAGCGGAGCTAGCACGATGAAAGAAACTATCTTGATGATTACTCCGGCGTGGATGGACTGGAATCCGGCGGCACAGATGGCCGCTCCCGCAAATCCGCCTATCAATGTGTGTGAAGAAGAAGACGGTATGCCCAAGCGCCAGGTAAGCAGGTTCCATACGATGGCGGCAATAAGTCCCGACAGGATAATGGGCAATGTAACGAAGTTCTCCACTACAACTTTCGATACCGTATCGGCAATACCGAATTCGCCGATAATGTATTTGGCTACAAAATAGGCGATGAAGTTGAACGAGGCCGCCCAAAGCACCGCTTGGAAAGGCGTAAGCACACGGGTAGATACAATGGTGGCTATGGAGTTGGCAGCATCGTGAAAGCCATTGATGAAGTCAAAGATAATGGCCAGTACGATAATAACAATAAGTAAAGTCATGCTATCGGTTGGTTAGGCGTATTTTACAATTACGGTTTTGATGACTTTGCCTACCCGGTTCAGCTTATTGGCCGAGCGCTCCAACTCTTGGATGATTTCTTTCAGTTTAATTAATTCCACGGCATTGGTCTCTCCGTTGAAAAGCTCCATGATACCTTCTTCATAGATAACGTCGGCTTTCTCTTCCAGCTTTTTAATTTCGCCCACATATTCCCATATATCCTTAGTGTATTTATTGATATTGGTCAGCTTGTTGATAGCCTTCTTTATAATGTAGGCTTGGTCTTTTACCACATCGGCAAGCAGGCGGGTCGACTCGGGCAGATGTTCGGGGGAATAGAGCAGCAGCTTTTGCGCCGACCGGTTTACGGCGTCTATCGCATCGTCCATCTCATCGGCAAGGGCATCGATATCTTCCCGGTCGAAAGGAGTGATAAACGTATCGTTCAGTTCTTTGAATATGCTGTCTGTTACCCGGTCGCCTTTG
>DAIREI010000268.1:0-3343 GCA_036795675.1 Bacteroidales bacterium | reverse complement strand
AAAATATTAAAGCGAGAAAGCATTCCTGCCTTCTCGCCTGTATTGATAAACCGCACGGCGATTATCTTGGCCGCCTATACGGTACTGGTTGCCGTATCGTCTTATTGGTTGGTTCCGATGATAAAAGGATAGATTAAGAGCTAAGAACTAAGAATTACCGCAATGCATGGCGTATGATAGTTGCGCTTCGCGCCAACTCTTAGTTCTTAACTCTTCACTCAATTTGTCTTGCCCGGATATTGCTTCAGCGCCTCGGCCAGCACTTCCATCGATTTTTTCAGGTCTTCGGCTTTCAGCACATAGCTGATGCGTACTTCGTCGGTTCCGCAGCCCGGGGTGGAGTAGAAGCCCGAAGCGGGGGCGAACATTACGGTAGCGCCCTCATAAGAGAAATCTTCCAACATCCATTTGCAGAACTTGTCGCAATCGTCGATAGGCAGACGGGCTACTACATAAAATGCGCCTTTGGGAACGGGGCAGAAAGCACCCGGCATTTTATTGATGGCCTCTACCACAATGTTGCGGCGTAAGGTGTATTCTTTCAATAAATCATCAAAATATTCGTCGGGGGTATTGAGTGCCGCCTCTGCCGCTGCCTGACCAAAGCTGGGGGGACTAAGACGGGCTTGCGCAAACTTCATAATAGTAGCCATTACTTCCTTGTTCTTCGATACCACGCAACCGATACGGAAGCCGCAGGCACTGTAGCGTTTCGATACCGAATCGATCAATATAGCGTGCTGATCCATGCCTTCGAGGTTCATAACAGAGAAGAAAGGATGGCCGTCGTAGCAAAACTCGCGGTACACTTCGTCGGCAAGAATATAAAGATCGTTTTTGAGTGCGATGTCGCGCAGGCGCTCCAGCTCTTCTTTCGAGTAAAGGTAACCTGTGGGGTTGTTGGGATTGCATATCATCAGGGCCTTGGTGCGCGGAGTAATGTGTTTTTCAAACTCTTCGATAGAAGGCAAGGCAAATCCGGTTTCGATGGTTGATAGTACCGGCACCACCTTTACACCTGCGCTTACGGCAAATGAGATGTAGTTGGCATAAGAAGGGTCGGGGATAATGATCTCGTCGCCAGGGTCTAAGCAACTCATCAGCACAAACGATATGGCTTCCGAGCCTCCGGCTGTGACGATAATATCGTTCGGCGTGACGTGGATGTTGCATTTCTCATAATACTTTACCAGTTTCTCCCGGTACGAGAGATTCCCGGCCGAATGGCTGTAGGCTACCACGTACTCATCATAGTGATGGATAGCATCCATGGCTACTTCGGGGGTAGGAATATCGGGCTGTCCGATATTGAGGTGATAGACTCTTATTCCATTCTTTTTTGCCGTATCGGCATACGGAACCAGTTTCCTTATCGGCGATTCGGGCATCGAGCGTCCTTTTTGTGAAATTAGTGGCATGATTTAATAAACTATTAATTGGTTACTTATCTTTTTTTATAAAATCTACGGCAAAGATACGAAAAGAACTAATAACTAAAAACTAAGAACTAAAAATTCAGCGAAGCAACGCAGGGGCGAATGATTATCCGCCCTTTCGTTGCAATTGTCGTAGAAAAAAGCATGACACGCTTTGCGTCAACTCTTAACTCTTAACTTTTAGTTTAATTTGTGGGTACTACGATCTTGCGTAGTTTATAAGTGTAGTATCTGGATGAAAATTCCAACAAAGCGATATTGCTTACCTTTAATGGCTTGTCTAAGGTGATATTGCCGGCTACGGGAGTTCCGGCGGGGAAGTCTATCCGGTCTTTCAACGTGGTAGTAGCTTCGTAGGCATTGCCATCGGTATCTATGATATTAATTTTATTGGTGTAGGCGCTGAATTGAATCTTTACATCTTTATTGCCCTTGTTTTCTACAACGAAATAGAGGGTAAGGCTTTCGTGCGTTTCCTCGGCCCTGGTCCATCTCATGTAAACGTCTTTGTCAATTTCTATCACCGAAGGGTTGGCCAGATTGGGGTCGATAGGATAGGGAACAACCAAGTTCTGGATGGGGATGGTAAAGCGTTTCTGCGCCGTATGATTGAAGACGGTTAATGTAAGCGAAGTGATCTCTCTTACCGGTTTCCCTTTTACATCGATAGCAATATCGATACTGTAATTGATGCCGGCGGCAAGTTTGTTGTCGAAGGCTAAGCGTGTTGTCTTTTCTCCGCCCCACCAAAGATCTCCCACTTCGTAGGTGTCACCATCGGGGGTGATTGCTACAATATTGCTCAGCATCATCCTGAAGTCTTCGCTTGCTTTCATCTTCCCCGATATCAGGATTTGATTGCCGATAACACGGGTAGTTTCAATCTTAAAATCTAACGGTCCGACATACTCTGCTTGTTTGGTTTCTTCTTTAGTTTCTGTAGTTACTGATTTCTTCAGCGCATCGCCGGCTTTCTTTAAAAAGCCCTGGGCCGATACGGTGGATACTGAAAATACTACGAGTAGTAGTGTAATAATGACATTTTTTTTCATGACTGTTTGATTTAATAAGTGTTTAATTGATTTATATTCCCATTGTTTCTTTGTATTCTTCTTGCGAGATAAACTCTATACCCGTAAATGTTGCCAACTCGGTTGCCTGGCGGGCGAGAGGCAGAGGTATAGTGGTCTTGCTCAGCATAAAGTCTTTCTTGAAAGGTTGTTCCTCGCGCATCAATTCTATGGGAGCGAGCGTTCCTGTAGTATTGTGCACAGGGCCGTTGCTGCTCATCAGGCGGTAATAAACCGTGTAATCGTAGCCCTTGCGGGAAGGAACGGTAAAGTCGTTTTTGGCGGTAACGGTGACTGAGATAATAGGTCCTCCTCCTTCGCCTGTTAATGTTACATCGGAGATGTTGTAAAACAGCATATCCGACTCTTTCAGCTTATCGCTGAAAGTAACAGGAATTGCTTTCCCGGTAAGGTTGCCAAGTTCTGCCTTAACGTCGGCCTGAAACTTCTCTTTCATCTCTTTCTCTTTGCCCTTCCGTTCTTCTTGCAGTTTCATAAGCTTCTCGAAGTTTTTCGTGCCGCCTGCCGTTATCTTTTCGCCTTTTACTTCATAGTCTTCTTTTAAAGAAGCCACGGCCGTTTTGTAACCATCGTTAAGGGCGGGTAAGTTGCCCAAATACTCATTCTTGTGCAATTTGCTGCCTTTGGTTGAGCCGTTTCCGCCTCCGCAACCGGTAAGAATCACTCCGCATATCAGTACGGAGACGATTAATAGATGTAATCTGATTTTTTTCATATAACAATATTTTTAAGTGTAAAACCTGCACAAATGTAGGGCGGTTGTTATATAAAAATATAGACAAAAATAGATTTTTGCTATAATGTGACTCGAAAAGC
>DAIREI010000267.1:0-3382 GCA_036795675.1 Bacteroidales bacterium | reverse complement strand
AGTAGAGTTTATAGAGCTGATACACCAAGGCGGCAATAACAATGCCCGAAATGCTTCCCGCCACAATATCGGAGATGAAGTGCGCCCCCAGGTACACGCGCGACACGGCCACTATCAACGCCCAAAGCATGATGATAAAAACATAAAGCCGTCTTCTGAACAGCAATGCAGAGAAAGTGGCTATCCCGAACGAATTGGCCGCATGGCCGGATATAAAGCCGTATTTACCCCCTTTGTAGTTGAATAGTGTCTTTACCTCGTTCATAAAATCGGGGTGATGCGTCGGTCGGAAACGGGCAAACAGGGGTTTGCACAAACCCGAAGAGAACAGGTCGCACAGCCCCACCACTATCACCATAGCCAGCACGATGCTTATCCAGTCTACGGTTTTCTTTTTGTACACTATGGCAAACAAGATAACGCCGAAGAAGGGAATCCAGGCTTTGGTATAGGAGAAGAACCACATCATGTAATCCATAAACGTGGTGGAGAGGTGATTGATGGCAAAGAACCAATCGCGTTCGTGTTTCAGTATTTCTTCCAGCATGGGGTTAGAAGTGTTATTTCAATACAAAAGTAAGCATAATAATTGATAAAACTCTTAGTTCTTATCTCTTAGTTCTTCACTCATATAAAACCGCTCTACCCGCTTCACCTCCGGTTCGAACAGCTTTTCTATTTTCTTGGGCATCTTCTTGAAGAAAGAGAGTTCAACATGCGGGAGTCCTTTTTTCTTGGTCTTCTTCCACGAGCCGACGATTTCACCGTTGAGCATAACGGTGGGCGAGAATATCCCATTCTTGGTCATTACCTTGCTATAGTGGGCGTCTTCTATCATTTCGGAGCGGTCTTTGTAGCTGACCACATACTCGTCGAAAGGGGGGAGTAATAGCGCAGAAACAGCATCCGCGGCGGGGGTCTTAATGTCGTTCTTCATCCAGAAGTTGCGTCCGTTGATGGTTTCGCATATAAAATCGGCTTTTATCGCTTCAAGTCCTTTCTTACAATCGGTAGCCGTAAGCCCCGACCACCATACAAAATCGGCCATGGTAGCCGGGCCGTGACTTGTGAAGAACCTGCGCGCCAAGCGTTCCAAAGCCTCTTCTTTGTGCAAGTCCTCTTTACGCGGCGCCCATTCCTGCAAGAGGGTAAAGGTTTGCTTATTTCCCCGCAATTGCCCGTTGCAAAGCAGTCCTTCCACCTCGGCATAAGAGATGGTTAATCGCAATAAGCGCTGCTCGGCTTCATTGTCTTGTATTTGCAGCAGTTCGCCAATTTCTTCCTTAGTAAGGTGTTGTTCTTTTGTTAAGCGTTTTTCCAAAACAGAAACACCGCGAATTACCTGCGACACGTCCGTTCCCGTCATCTTGCAATAACCGGCATACACGGTTTTCAGGCGAGGATTGGACAGGTCGGCCATCCAATGAATATCGTCCGAGCTTACAAAGTGCCAGGTCGGGCGCAGGATGTGCGTACGGATTATCTTGCCGGCATTCAAGGCCTCATCGATATCGTGCACCGTGTGATTATCGAGCCTGACACCTATCGCCCATTTCGCTAAATCAAGCGATTGCGACTGCATGGCACCCATCCACGAGACAATCTCTTGGGGTTCCTTCGCGTCATGAGATAAGAGTAATTGATTGTACAATCTGAGGTTGAGTAATTCGGATGTATTCATTTCCTGTCAATTTTCTACAAAGATAAAATTATTTTGGTATTTATACTATGGGAAAGCCTGTCGAAATGACAATACAAAATAGTCTTAATGATTTTTCAAAATAGAGTTGGAGAGTTTGAAGGTGTAGACCCTTGAGGTTAGAGGGTGTACAGTGTCGACGTTAAAGGGTCTACAGTGTCGGCGTGCGAGGGTGTACAGTGTTAGGCTTCGCCTGTGAGCACGAAGCGTTGTGAGGGCTTTACCTTGTGAGCGTGCTTCGCACGTGGTGAGCGCGAAGCACCGCACCCTATCGGCTATCAGCCATCTTATGACAAATGTAGTGATAATTATCGGAAAAGGAAAGAAAAAAGGAAGAAAAAAGTTTGAGGTACTAAACGGTATGTTGACCAAAAACGGCCGCATAGCGGCATAACGTTAGTAGCCGGATGCGTGAGCGTCCGGGGGGAGGTAAAGCTCCACCCAACAATGAGCCGCATGGCGGCGGCATGTAAAGATTACGTGTCGCCACGATGTGGCTCCTATAAGAAATCATCGTTCATCCCCGGATGCTCACGCATCCGGCTATTAACATTTTGCCGCTCACGCGTTTATTTGTTTGCCCCAAATAGTAGGCCAAATACTTTATTCCGTTTCTCCGCCTACCAAAAACAGGCCTATTTTGCTACGTTGGACTTCCAATATTGTTACGAAGCGGTAACGGCTGTTACAGGTCGATTAAGATACAATTAACTCTCTCGTTTACGGGCAAAAAGGTTTGTATTGTATGAAAAATACCCCTTACATTTGCATTATCAAACAAGATAAAATTGAGAGTTATGGACGCAATACAATTTCAGGAAAGAGTGTTAGATTTACAAGCCAATATGTTCAACTTTGCGATGATGCTCACTGCAAACCGCGATGATGCAGAAGATTTGTTGCAAGATACAACGCTGAAAGTGTTGGACAATCAAGATAAGTATGTTGACAACATCAACTTCAAGGGTTGGGTGTTGACCATCATGCGCAATATCTTCATCAATAATTACCGCAAAGTGGTACGCAGCCAGACTGTTGTAGACCAAACGGAAGACTTGTATCACCTCAATCTTTCGCAAGATTCGGGTTTTGATACTCCCGACGGCTCACTGAACGTGAAGGAAATAAACGGCGCAATCAATTCGCTCAGCACCGACTTGAAGAATCCGTTCTCGATGTTTATAGTGGGCTACAAATACAACGAGATAGCCGACAAGCTGGGCTTGCCCTTGGGCACCGTAAAGAGCCGCATCTTCTTTGCCCGCCAAGAGCTGCAAAAGAACCTGAAAGATTTAAGGTATTGAACAACGTAAACATACAAAATACATAGTGTAAAATGAAGAAGGCCGTCTGCGATAGACGGCCTCTTCTGTTTTTTATGCCTTATGTATTACTTCTTTATCAGCTTGGATATAATTGTTCCTCCGGCCGTTTGAATCTTGACCAGGTAAACACCCGGGGTGAGCTGGCTTACCGGCATGGTCACTTTGTTTTGATTGGCCGGCTTTATTTGCAGCACATCCCTACCCTGCAAGTCTTGTATGCTTAGCAACTCTATCGCTTCGGGACTTTCTATATTCAGTTCGTTGGTTGCCGGATTGGGATAAATAGCTATATTTTGGCCGGCTATCTCTTCTATCGGTGTATTGACAAAGACGCAGGCCTCTTCGGAATGGGGCGATT
>DAIREI010000266.1:0-3383 GCA_036795675.1 Bacteroidales bacterium | reverse complement strand
TGTATATCAGTTTGTATATCCCTGTTTTGTTGCAATAATTAAATCATTAATCTTATATAATATTATGAAGAAGATCAGCTTATTATTACTAATTATCCTTCCTATCATCTTCTTTGCTTGCGAAAATGATAGCGTTTCTATTGATGGTACAAAGCCCGAAATATTGTTTGGAACATGGCTTGCTGATTATCATCCCATAGTAAAACAAGAAGGACAAGTGGGTGAAACATCAGAAGATGAAGTAGATGAGTCTCGACGAATAGTAGAAAGAATTTATCTTACTTCTAAAAGCGGAGTGTGGGAGACGACCGAGTATCTTAACATTAACAGTAGTTGGCGGCTGAATAACAATTCTACTATCACCGTAAAAAATTGGGCGTATAAAAATGAAATACTCTCAATGATTATTGATATCCCCAAATACGGTGGAGGAACTCAGGAATATCTGATAACCAAAACTATAAGCTATCTCACAGAAGACTCGTTTTATGTAGAGTCCATCCAAGGCTACTTTACCAAGAAATAAGTATAGCATAGCAAGTCTCGCAAAAATATTGTACCTTTGCTTGCTATGCCTGTTCTATATCAAAGCGAAGATATTGCTATTCCCAAACTTAAGCGAAGAGCTTTAAGCAATTGGATAAAAGCGGTTGCCAGGAAATATGATAAAAAGACCGGCGCTATTATATATATATTCTGTTCCGACAATAAGATATTGGAAATCAACCGACAATATCTCAATCACAACTATTATACCGATATTATTACGTTCGACTATACAGAAGATAACTGTATAGCGGGCGACTTGTTTATATCGTTAGATACTGTTCGGTCAAATTCGGAGCAGTTAGGCACGATTTATGAAGAAGAACTCTACCGTGTGATGATACACGGTGTGTTGCATTTGTGCGGCTTTGGCGATAAGACAGAAACAGAAGAGCAAACGATGCGACAAATGGAAGATGAGGCATTAATAATGAGGAGGCAACTGTTTAATGAAGTTTAATTACGATGTAATTGTGGTTGGAGCCGGCCATGCCGGTTGCGATGCTGCTGCGGCCGTGGCTAATCTGGGGTCGAGCGTCTTGCTTATCACTATGGATATGAATAAGATAGCGCAGATGTCGTGCAACCCGGCCATTGGAGGCATAGCCAAAGGACAAATTGTTCGCGAAATAGATGCCTTGGGCGGGCAAATGGGGATTGTGACCGATATGACGGCTATTCAATTCCGTATGCTCAACCGTTCTAAAGGGCCTGCCATGTGGAGTCCGCGCGCTCAAAGCGACCGTACACAATACATCGACTATTGGCGACAAACCTTAGATAAGACCCCTACCCTATCCATCTGGCAAGACATTGTTGCTGAATTAATTATTGAAAATGGAACCCTCAAAGGGGTAAAGACTTCGCTTGATGTGGAGTTCTATGCTCCTGCCGTAATACTTACCGTCGGCACTTTCCTTAATGGTTTGATGCACATCGGGAGAACGCAGATTCCCGGAGGACGTCTTTCGGAGCCGGCATCATTCGGTATTACCGAGCAGCTGGTGGAATTGGGCTTTGAGAAAGACCGCATGAAGACCGGAACACCGGTAAGGATAGACGGACGAAGCGTTGATTTCTCGCTGATGGAAGAACAAAAAGGAGAGACCGATTTCCATAAGTTCTCTTTCCTCGACTTTTCCCCTCGCCCACTCAAGCAATTGAGTTGCTGGACGTTATTCACTAATGAGGCTTGTCACGATGTGCTCAGGAACGGCTTGGATGATTCTCCTTTATATAATGGACAGATACAAAGCATCGGGCCGCGTTATTGCCCGAGCATAGAAACGAAGATTGTTACCTTTGCCGATAAGATTCAACATCAGTTATTCCTTGAACCAGAGGGAGAAACCACTCAGGAGTACTACCTGAATGGTTTTTCGTCTTCTCTCCCACTCCACATACAATTGGAAGCCTTGCAACAAATACCCGCTTTCCGCGATATTCAGATTTACCGGCCGGGCTATGCTATCGAGTACGACTTCTTCCCTCCTACCCAACTGAACCCGACTTTGGAGACCAAGCAGGTAAAGAACCTCTTCTTTGCCGGGCAAATCAACGGAACAACGGGTTACGAAGAAGCTGCCGCGCAAGGAATGATTGCGGGAATAAATGCGCACATCAAAGTTCATGGAGGAGAATCTTTTGTTTTAGGTCGCGATGAAGCCTATATAGGCGTATTGATTGACGACTTGGTGACCAAAGGCGTAGATGAACCCTACCGGATGTTTACTTCGAGAGCTGAGTATCGGATTCTGCTCCGTCAAGATGACGCAGATATGCGATTGACAGGAAAGGGCTATTTGCTCGGACTTGCCGATGCGCACCGCTACAGCCTACTCACAGAAAAGAAAGAAATGATAGAAAACATCATTTCTTTTGCCAAAAATTATTCGGTAAAGGCAGAATATGTGAACTCCGGCTTAGAAGCATTTGGCACTACCCCACTCCGCCACGGCGTGAAATTGATTGATCTGATTCTACGTCCTCAATTAGATATTGAAAAAGTAGCGTCATTGATTCTTGCTTTCAAAGAGCAGTTGGACAAGATCCCCAATCGCAAAGAAGAAATCATAGAAGCGGCAGAGATAAAGATAAAATATGAAGGCTATATCGCGCGCGAGAAAATTATTGCAGAGAAGATAAGCAGATTGGAGAATATTAAGATAAAAGACAAGTTTGACTATAACACTATACAATCATTGTCGACCGAGGCAAAGCAGAAGCTAACGAACATAAACCCGGAGACGATTGCTCAGGCAAGTCGAATACCCGGAGTATCTCCCAACGACATCAACGTGCTTCTTGTGCTTTTGGGTCGATAAAAATGTTCCACGTGGAACAATTAAACTAGAATTATCATGGCAGATGTGCAAAAATTAAAGGATTCAATCCGCAACATTCCCGATTTTCCTATACCGGGGATACAGTTCAAGGATGTGACCACTATGTTTAAGGAGGGTGATACGCTTAGCGAATTGACAGAAGTCTTATATGAGACATATAAGGATAAAGGAATAACCAAGGTTGTTGGGATTGAATCGCGCGGCTTTATCATGGGGCCGATATTGGCAACCAAACTTGGTGTTGGATTCGTTCCGATTCGTAAGCCAGGCAAGCTTCCGGCAGAGACTTATGAGGAGTCGTACGAAAAAGAATATGGATTAGACTCCGTGCAAATTCATCAGGATGCCTTGGGCGAGAATGACGTGGTGTTGTTGCACGACGACTTGCTGGCGACAGGAGGAACAATGAAAGCTGCCGTGGAATTGATTAAGAAGTTTAACCCCGAAAAGATTTACGTAAACTTTCTGATAGAGTTGACCGAGCTGGAGGGT
>DAIREI010000265.1:0-3387 GCA_036795675.1 Bacteroidales bacterium | reverse complement strand
AAGAGTTTTATATAGGATACGACAACGCCGATGCTATGGTACTTGCCAATAAGAACAAGGATTATTTTGCGGCCAACTACCGGATTAACCTGCCCGAAACGGACGAACCCTATACATACGAGGATGCCATAATTATGCTCGATGTGTCGTTAAGCTCACAACCCGACAAGTTTAACGTTTGGCTTACGCTGATAAACGAAGTATTGAGCCGCAACGAGGATAGAATAAAGCGTTTTGCGGTGATGAATTTCAATATCGATTCCTTTTGGTGGAAACGGAAATACGTAGATAATACGGCAAAGAACCGCAACGATTTTCTTCAATACGCTTATACCCTGGCGCTGGAAGGGGCAACCGACTTGGGAAAGGCGCTGAACGAGGCGATGTATCCGGCTTGGATAAAGGATTATCGCCCCAAACACATTTTCTTGATGAGCGACGCCGACTATAATTGGGGTGAAAGCAACCGTTTTGCCCTGCTCCCCAACCGCGAAACTGCCGACAGGATACATACTTATAAGATAGGCATGGCAGGAACCAACACGGCCGTGCTCGATTACCTGAGTCGTGAAACCAAAGGATACTCTTTTAGTATAACGGGAGAGGAAGAAGCGGCGATTGCTGCGGCTGTATTTCGATATCGTCCTTGGGAGATAACAAACATCAGCGTGCCCGGCGTGAGCGATTTCCTTATTTCGGGCCGGCCAACACAGTTATATAACGGGCAAAAGCTGCTATTCAGCGGTCGCGGAATACCTTCGGGCAACATTGTTATCACCCTAAGCAACGGACTTGAAACCCAAACGCTTACTTTTCCTACCGATAACCGGCTCCAGTCTACTTTGGCCAAGCGGATATACGGGGAAACAGCTTTCGCTTCGCTGGATAATTATGGCGTGCAGGCCAAGCAATCCACCGAGCCTTATGCAGTATATTATCGTATTCCGGGCATCGATTACTCCTTTTTGATGTTGGAGAATGAAAACGAATACTACCATTTGGTGATGGATGAGCGGGAAGCCGAAATATATGTGATGAACAACAGCGTAGCCTCTATTATCAACGAATTGAATGATAGGGGAATCACAACTCCGAAAGGCAATACGCGTACCGATTTTATGGAATGGTTGCAAGGCCTAAGCCAAGATAAAACCATACAATTGTGGACCGACGAAACCTTTGCCATTTACCTGAACCGGTTGCCTGCCGAAGCCTTCGAGGTGAAGCTGAAAAACTACAAGTACAAGATACAAAAGCGCAGCGAACAATCGGATAGCGAACGGCTTATCTTACAAAACGAATTCATCTTCTACGACGAACTCCTGCCCTTGGCCGAGAAACGTAAGAAGAAAAAGAACAAAGAGACGGCCGTAAAACTGCTCAGCTCGGTGGTTGAACGCAATCCGGCCGATTATATCGCCCTTCGCGACATTGCTTTGCAGTGTATCGATTGGGAAATGGGCGATATGGCCTACTACATGATGCGCCGTGTGATAGACCACCGCCCCCAAGAAGCCATCGCTTACCTCACTGCCGCAGAGGCCTTAGCCGCTTCGGGACACATCGATATGGCGATGATCTATTACTATATCTGCCTCAACGCCGAATGGAGCGAGGATTACGGCAACTTCAAAGAGATTGCCGCACTGAAAGCCATGCGCTATCTTACCGAGATAAAGCAGAAGATTGATAAGAAAGACCGCAAGCTAAAGCTGACGCAAGACTCGAAAGATTTTCTTTCTTACCTCCGCCGTCAGGTGATGGAGTACTTAGACTCGGAAGACCTGCTGATTACCGATGCCGATGTAGTGGTTATAATCAATTGGAACACCAACTTTACCGATGTAGACCTACACGTATTAGAGCCGACCGGCGAGGTATGTTTCTACGGAAATAGCGAAACCAAAATCGGCGGCCGCCTCACCATCGACGTGGTAGAGGGTTACGGCCCCGAGATGTACGTATTGAAAAATGCCGTTCCGGGCGAATACAGCATTTATATCGATTATTATTCCGACAGTGAAACCCGCACCGCCACCGTATCGAAGGTGTATGCCGACATATACCTGGGATGGGGTTACAAAAAAGAACAACACATCAGGCGCACCTTGGTATTGAAGAGAGAGGAAGACCAAGTGGAAATATTGAAACTAACTATAAAATAAGGGCTGATTGTAATATTATTTGATTACTTTTGCAGAACAACACACATTTTATATTAACAACTTAATTAAAACTTTTATGAAACAGTTAATAACCTTGTCTCTTTGCCTGTTATTGCTATCGGCAAATTCTTTTATTCATGGCGCTGAAAGCCAGCATGTAGAGGGAACTCCCTATATGACTGCAAGCTACTCCGAGATGTTTTTTCGGAGAGCAAACAATCCAATTAATCTTTATGTCTCGGGGTATTACATAACTCAGCCGATTACATATCAATTAGAAGGAGCTGATGCCCAATACTTTGAAATTGATGAGATTGATGATAATAGTTATTTGTGGCTTTCTATAACATTCAATCCCGACGGTGACCAAAGAGCTCATAATGCTTCCATCAGATTTAGCAGCGAAGGCGCTGAAGATCTCATCGTAGATTTGATAGGGATAATCCCTGCATTAAGTATGGGCCTGATCAATTTCGGGGAAGTTGAAGTTAATACAACAAGTCCCGGCGTAAAACTTTATACATTGGGAATAGACACTTTGGACGAAACTGCTCTTCCTATCTATTCGAGCAATGAAACACAAGCATTCAGTATAACGGATAGACATTATGACCCGGAAACTTATAAAGGCTATGTTGCAATTGTTTTCTCGCCTACGCAATTAACCAATTATTATGGGAGAATTTCCTATTCATCAATAAATATATTAGAGGAATGCAGTTTACAAGGCGTAGGAGTTACAGAAGGTGCTCCTTACCTTTATGCCGAAGATGACGTAATTGATTTCCCTTATGTAGCAAGAAATGAAACGATAACGAAGTACACTTTCCTTATTGCACATGATTTGATTGACGAGGTGACTTTTAAACTGTTAGGCCCCGATGCTCCTTTCTTCACAGTGGTTGAGGCAGATAATTTCGATCCGGTGGATAATCTGATGTACAAAATATCATTTACTCCCACAGCATTAGGAACATACAATACCCAACTTGTATTCAGCAGTACCGGAGCCACAGATCAAGTAATCGATATAACAGGGATGTGTAGCCCCGTAATCAATGTCAACCCCGAAAGCATTGACTTCGGAGACGTTCCTTTGTATACCACATCGGCAGAATATAGCATAACCGTAAGCGGCATCGATATAGATGGAGGAATTACTTATGATATTACATGGGGAGATGATGTTTTCAATATCGACGATACGGCGTGGAATCCGGAA
>DAIREI010000264.1:0-3390 GCA_036795675.1 Bacteroidales bacterium | reverse complement strand
GTACCCCAAGGGTCTACACCTTTAAAGTCTCCTTCCCTGTTTTGAATTTTAAGCATGCTTGTTTTGCGGATTCGGTAAGCCTGTTTTGCAGGTTTGTTGAATCTATTTACTATCTTTATCATCAATTATAATAATAGCAGAAAAGTGTTTTATGGACAACATCAGGAAAGACAACGAATTACCGCAGTGTTATACTGAATGGGGATGGAAATACCATCACATGGGAATTCCAACGAATAAAGTAATGCCAAATGAGAGATATTTACCTCATCTGAAATTCTATGTTTCAGGATTTAATACAAGTTCATTTGGGGTTGAATGGATGAAATTTGATAAAAATTGTCCAATTTCAGATATAATAAAATCAGTTCCTCATATCGCGTTTGAAGTAGATGACATTAACAAGGAATTTGCCAAACATAATTTTGAAATCATTTCTGAGCCGGGCGTGCCTTCCGATGGAGTTAGGACAGCAATGATTTTGCATAATGGCGCTCCAATAGAATTGATTGAATTTTCACAGGATTAAAACCCTATGCTATGTTATTTCAAACCTTCGACTTACTTTATACTTCATTTAATTTCCGTACCATTTAACACCAACCATTAACCAATAAAATTCCTCTCGACGAAATTATTCCGATGCAAAATCTTATCTTTGCAGGAAATTTTCTTATACAATGAACAAGCAATTCAAACGAACGCTTATTACCTCCGCCCTGCCTTATGCCAACGGCCCCCTGCATATCGGCCACTTGGCAGGAGTATATATTCCGGCGGATATTTACGCGCGCTACCTTAGGCTGAAAGGCGAAGAAGTACTGTTTATCGGCGGCTCGGACGAGCACGGCGTGCCCATCGCACTGAAAGCGAAAGAGGAGGGTGTAAGCCCTCAGGAGATAGTAGACCGCTACCACCATATTATAAAGAAATCCTTCGAAGAGTTGGGCATTACGTTCGATATCTACTCGCGCACTACGTCGGAGATTCACCATAAAACGGCGTCGGACTTCTTCCGCAAGCTCTACGATACAGGGCAATTTGTGGAAAAGGTGTCGGAGCAATACTACGACGAAGAGGCCAAGCAGTTCCTTGCCGACCGCTACATTACCGGCACCTGCCCGCATTGCGGCAACGAGAGGGCCTATGGCGACCAATGCGAGGCTTGCGGTACTTCGCTCAGTCCGCTGGACCTGATCAATCCTAAGTCGGCCATATCGGGAAGCGTACCCGTATTGAGGGAGACCAAGCACTGGTACCTGCCGCTCGACCGGCACGAGAAATGGTTGAAGCATTGGATACTGGAAGAGCATAAAGAGTGGAAGCCCAACGTGTACGGGCAATGCAAATCGTGGCTGGATATGGGGTTGCATCCCCGCGCCGTAAGTCGCGACCTGGATTGGGGCGTGCCCGTGCCGGTGGAAGGCGCCGAGGGTAAAGTGCTTTACGTGTGGTTTGATGCGCCGATAGGCTATATCTCCAATACCATCGAACTTTGCCCCGATAATTGGGAAACCTGGTGGAAAGACGGAAATACCAAGCTGGTGCACTTTATCGGTAAGGATAATATCGTGTTTCACTGCATCGTATTCCCGGCCATGCTCAAGGCCGACGGCAGCTACATCTTGCCCAACAATGTTCCCGCCAATGAGTTCCTCAACCTGGAGGGCGATAAAATATCCACTTCGCGCAACTATGCGGTGTGGTTGCACGAGTATCTGGAAGAGTTCCCGGGCAAGCAAGACGTGCTTCGCTACGTGCTGACTGCCAACGCTCCCGAAACCAAAGACAACGACTTTACCTGGAAAGACTTTCAGGCACGCAACAACAACGAGTTGGTAGCCGTATTGGGCAACTTCGTAAACCGCGCATTGGTACTCACCCATAAGTACTTCGACGGGAAAGTGCCTGCGCTTGGCGAACTCACCGACTACGATAAAGCTACCCTGATAGAATTTGCCGACGTGAAGCCTGACTTGGAGAAACGACTCGACCATTACCACTTTCGCGATGCGCTGAAAGAGGCCATGAACCTGGCGCGTATAGGCAATAAGTACCTGGCCGATACCGAGCCTTGGAAAACAGCCAAGACCGATATGGACCGCACGGCTACCATTCTGAATATATCCCTGCAAATCACCACTAATCTGGCTATTGCCTTCGAGCCTTTCCTGCCCTTCACGGCCGAAAAGATAAAATACCTTATTAATAAGGAAGACCTGGAATGGAGCGATTTGGGAAAAACCGACCTGCTGCCTGCGGGACATGTAATTAATCAGCCCAAACTATTGTTCGATAAGATTGAAGACGAAGCCGTGGAGAAGCAGATGCTGAAACTGGAAGCAACCAAGCGAGCCAACGAGTTGAAGGCGCACAAAGCCGCACCCGTTAAGCCCGACGTTGAGTTTGTCGATTTCACCAAGCTCGACATACGCGTGGGCAAGGTGCTGGAGTGCATCAAAGTACCCAATGCCGACAAACTCTTGCAGTTCAAGCTCGACGACGGGCTGGGCGGACGAACCATCCTCTCGGGCATCGCCAAATTCTATCAGCCCGAAGACCTTATCGGTAAAAACCTCTGCTTCATTGCCAACTTGGTGCCCCGAAAGATACGGGGCATTGAATCGCAGGGTATGATACTCTCGGCCGAGCAACCCGACGGTACGCTCAAGGTGATAGAAGCCGCAGCAGATATTGTTCCGGGAAGCGCCATCGGTTGATAAGATGCTTACAACTTTAACTTCTTTTACATTCCTCTGCGCGGGGAATTGTACTATCTTTGTCTTCCCTTAAAAAAACAGATGGATGGCAACTAAGAAAGAATCTCCCGCAAGAAATACCAGAAGCAAGAAGACGACAACTCCCACCGAAGCGCAAGGACGTATTCAACCCCAGGCACGCGAACTGGAAGAGGCGGTGCTGGGCGCGCTCATGCTCGAAAAAGACGCCTATTCGCTCATCGGCGACATCCTTAAAAAACCCGATAGCTTTTACGATAAGGCGCATGAGCTGATTTATGCGGCCATTCAAGATCTCTCGGCACAGCAAAAGCCCATCGATATGCTTACCGTTATCGACCAACTGCGGCGCAAGGGCGACTTGGAAGCCATCGGCGGAGCTACCTATATTACACAGCTCTCGCAAAAGGTGGTGTCGAGTGCGCACATCGAGTACCACGCTCGCATTATCGCCCAGAAACACATGGCACGCGAGCTGATTACTTTCTCTTCGAGTATTGCCACCCAAGCCTTCGACGAAACCATCGACGTAGACGACCTGATGCAGGAAGCCGAGAGCCAACTGTTTGAAATATCGAACAGAAACCTTAATAAAGTAGTTCAGCACATCAATCCCATCCTGAAAGAAGCGCAGGAGCTGATAGCACAGGCC
>DAIREI010000263.1:0-3395 GCA_036795675.1 Bacteroidales bacterium | reverse complement strand
GTAACTTTGCAGGCTGAAATTGAATAACGTATGATAAAGATAACATTCCCCGACGGTTCGGTTCGCGAATATCCCAAAGGAACCACCGCAATGCAGATAGCAGAGAGTATTAGTCCGCGCCTGGCTCAGGATGTGCTGGCGGCAGGTGTAAACGGCGAAACTTGGGACTTGTCGCGCCCTATAAATGAGGACGCTACCATAAAACTCTATAAATGGGACGACGAGGAGGGTAAGCACGCTTATTGGCACTCGTCGGCTCACCTCATGGCCGAAGCGCTGCAGGAGCTTTACCCCGGCATTAAGTTCGGGATAGGGCCTGCCATCGAAAACGGCTTTTATTACGACGTAGACCCGGGCGAAGGACGGACGATAAAAGATTCAGACTTGCCCGTAATAGAAAAGAAGATGCAGGAGTTGGCTGCCCGTAAAGAGCCGATCTGCCGGACAGACATCAACAAGAACGATGCCTTGAAAGCATTCGGCGACCGTGGCGAGAACTACAAGACCGAACTCATCTCCGAGTTGGAAGACGGTACCATCACCACCTATTCTCAAGGTGCGTTTACCGACCTGTGTCGCGGCCCTCACTTGCCCAACACCTCTTATATTAAGGCGATAAAGCTGATGTCGGTGGCGGGAGCCTACTGGCGGGGCGACGAGAAACGCCCGCAGTTGACCCGTATCTACGGTATCACATTCCCCAAGAAAAAGATGTTGGACGAATACCTGGTGCTGCTGGAAGAGGCCAAGAAGCGCGACCACCGCAAGATAGGCAAGGAGATGGAACTGTTTACGTTCTCGCAAAGCGTAGGGCAGGGCTTGCCCCTGTGGTTGCCCAAAGGTACCGCGCTGCGCCTGAAATTGGAGGAATTCCTCAAGCGTATACAAGTGGAATACGGCTACCAGCAGGTAATGACCCCGCATATCGGAGGCAAGATGCTGTACGTAACTTCGGGACACTATGCCAAATACGGCAAGGATTCATTCCAGCCGATACATACTCCCGAAGAGGGCGAAGAGTTTCTGTTGAAGCCGATGAACTGTCCTCACCACTGCGAGATATATAAAGCATTCCCCCATTCTTATAAGGAATTACCCATACGCTTGGCCGAGTTTGGCACGGTGTACCGTTACGAGCAGAGCGGCGAATTGCACGGACTGACCCGCGTTCGCGGATTCACCCAAGACGACGCCCATATTTTCTGTACACCCGAACAGGTGAAAGAGGAGTTTATCAAAGTGATGGAGATAATCCATATTATATTCCGCGCGTTGAACTTCACCGATTACGAAGCACAAATATCGTTGAGAGACCCTGATAATAAAGAGAAATACATCGGCTCGGACGAGAATTGGGAGCAGGCCGAAAGAGCCATCATCGAGGTATGCGAAGAGAAAGGCGTTAAAGCCCGCGTAGAGTTGGGCGAGGCCGCTTTCTACGGACCCAAACTCGACTTCATGGTGAAAGACGCCCTCGGACGCCGTTGGCAGTTGGGGACTATTCAGGTCGACTACAACCTACCCGAACGCTTCGAACTGGAATACGTAGGAGCCGACAACCAAAAGCATCGCCCCGTAATGATTCACCGCGCCCCCTTCGGTTCGATGGAACGCTTTGTGGCCGTGTTGATCGAACACACCGCAGGACGATTCCCGCTGTGGTTGGTGCCCGATCAGGCCGTGGTATTGCCTATCAGCGAAAAGTTTAACGACTATGCCGAGCAAGTGGCCAAGGAGTTGCGCAAGGAAGACGTACGCGTTATCGTCGACGACAGAAACGAGAAAATAGGACGCAAAATAAGGGACAATGAATTGAAGAAAATCCCTTATCTCCTGATTGTAGGAGAGAAAGAAGTAGAAAATAACGAAATTTCTGTAAGAAAACACGGCGAAGGTGATGTAGGTTCGATGAAAATGACTAACTTTGCCGCACTTTTGAATTCAGAAGTAGAGAAACAGATGAATGAATGGCAATAAACAATTTAATTACAACTATATAGGAGACCAATTTTTATTGAATGAAGAAAGACAATCTTAAAGATCAGTACAGAGTAAATGAAAAAATAAGGGAGAAAGAGGTGCGCGTAGTAGGGGAAGACATCGAACAAGGCGTCTATCCTATCGAAAAAGCCCTAAGAATGGCTCGCGATAAGCAACTTGACCTAATAGAAATATCTCCCAATGCTGTTCCTCCTGTTTGTAGAATTGCCGATTACCAGAAGTTTCTCTACCAACAAAAGAAACGCCAGAAAGAGCAAAAGGCAAAGTCGGTAAAAATTGCCGTGAAGGAAATCCGCTTCGGGCCGCAGACCGACGACCATGATTACAACTTCAAGTTGAAACATGCCAAGGCTTTCCTCGAAGACGGAAACAAGGTGAAGGCCTACGTGTTCTTCAAAGGACGCTCAATCCTCTTCTCCGACCAAGGGAAGGTATTGCTGCTCCGCTTTGCCACCGATCTGGAAGACTACGCCAAAGTAGAGTCGCTTCCCAACCTGGAAGGCAAGCGCATGATACTGATGCTGGCTCCGAAAAAATCGACAGCGGCGCTGGTTAAAAAGCCCGAAAGGTCTAACGAACTGAAGGTAGTGAAGAAAGAGAAAATAGAGCCTAAACAGGACAACAAAGAAACAGAATAACAAAACGGCCTTGAGGCCTGCTAAGTATAAACAATTTAATATTAATGTACAATGCCTAAAATGAAGACTAATTCCGGTGCCAAAAAGCGCTTTACGCTTACCGGAACAGGAAAAATCAAAAGAAAGCACGCTTACAAAAGTCATATTCTGACTAAGAAGACTAAAAAGCAAAAGAGAAGATTAACTCATTTCTCCATACTCGACAAAACCAACGAGAAGAGTGTGAAGCAAATGCTGGCAATGAAATAGTCAATCGTATTCAGTGATTTTCAAAAGATTTATTAACAGAGATTCAGCCCAAAAGACCGTAAAGGATACGGCGCTGACTTTCACAAACAACTAATTATTATGCCTAGATCGGTTAATCATGTAGCTTCAAGAGCTAAAAGAAAAAGAATCTTAAAACTTACACGGGGATATTATGGAGCCCGTAAAAACGTTTGGACCGTAGCAAAGAACACCTGGGAAAAGGGGTTGACCTATGCTTATCGCGACCGCAGAAACAAAAAACGTAACTTCCGCGCTTTGTGGATACAACGTATCAACGCAGCCGCCCGCTTAGAAGGAATGTCTTACTCGCGCTTAATGGGCGCTTTACATAAAAGTGGAATAGAAATCAATCGTAAAGTCCTTGCCGACTTGGCGATGAATCATCCCGAAGCTTTCAAAGCAATAGTAGCTAAAGTGAAATAAATCCAGCCTCACACCTTACGCGTGAAGCAAAGAGCCGTTGCCCTACCGGGTAGCGGCTTTTTT
>DAIREI010000262.1:0-3396 GCA_036795675.1 Bacteroidales bacterium | reverse complement strand
TAGGCGATTTTCAGTACATCAACTATGGGATTACTACTTTCGACCTGCACAACCCCGACGAGAGAACACTGCTTTATTATATCAATAAAGACAGTATAGACCAAGTGATGGCTCCATGGCGCTATGCTATTCTCACCGGAGCATTTGCCGATGATGTGTATTACTATCTCGACTATTATCAGATTCCTACCGGTCATAAAACCATTGGTCTTAAATCTGTTGATTTGGAAACCGAGCAGACAAAAATAATAGCAGATTATGCTGATAGTAATACTACCTATTTTAGTATGACCTACGATTATTCCACCCAAACCATGTATGCTCTCGATGGATTTGATAGCGGTTATACGGGTTTAGTAACTGTAGACTTAGAAACCGGAACGAAAACCCCGGCATGTACATTCAGCACCTGGGATGGTTCTTATAATACAAGCCCCCGATTTAAAGCCATAGCATGTAACTACGACGGCGAAATATATGCACTCGAGTACTGGGGCGATTTCTACCAAATAGATAAAGAAACGGGCGAATGCACCAAAATAGCCAGGATGAATTATGTGCCCAGTACGGCATTGATGTACTCGCAAAACTTGGTATTCGATCATACAACGGGCGATCTTTACTGGCTCGTCTATGACTTCTACGACTGGTCGTCGGTACATACTATTGATCTCTTTACGGGTCAGTCTACCCGCATTACTCCCGATCCGATTAAAGACAGAGCGGTATTCACCGGCTTGCATATTCCGTTTAAGATTGCTGAAGCCGGAGCGCCTGCCAAGGTAGAGAACCTGACATTGACCCCCGGAGCCAACGGAGCAACAGAGGCAACACTAGAATGGGACAACCCCACCAAAACCTTCGGCCGTGAAGGCACACTGGAAGATCTGACCCATATCGACATCTATCGCAACAACGAAGTCGTCCATACAATCAGCAATCCCATAATTGGCGGTCATGTGACGTGGACAGACACCAATGTACTCAGCGGACTTACCAAGTATAAAATAGTGCCCACCAATGAAGACGGCGACGGTGAACCCAAATCGGTTTCGGCATTCGTTGGACGCGGCGTACCGGTGGCTGTTACCAACATCAACGTGGTTAACAACGGAGGCGATGCGGTATTAACTTGGGACGCTTCGGCAGGAGGTAAATACGATGCTTGGATAGATCGCTCTACGCTGGTGTACGAAATTACCCGCTACCCTGGGGAAGTTGCCGTAATAACTAACGAAAGCAAAACATCCTATACCGATGCAGGCCTTGATCCGGGCAAATACTATTATACCATTCTTGCCAAGACGACAGATGGAGACGGGGAGATGGCTACATCCGATAAACGGGTGATAGGCTCCAACCATACTATCCCTTACACCTGCGACTATGGCACGCAGGAGTTGTTCGACACTTGGGATGTGATAGACGGCAACGGCGATGGAACCACTTGGCAGTACGGTATAGGCTTCTATGGCCTTACACCTTACTATTCCGCCCTGTATACTTATAGTTGGAACGGAGCTGATGCCGATGAATGGCTGATAAGCCTCCCTGTAGATTTTGAAGCCGGTCAGGCCTACAAGTTGACTTTCGATGTAAGGATGAGCGGAACGAGCTACAATGAGCAGTTGGCTGTTACCAAAGGAACAGGAGCAGATATTACTACCCATACCGAGATGGCTTCATTCGAAATATCTTCTGATATGCCTCCCACTCCTATTCGCATCGAGATAGACCCGCTTAGTGCGCCCGAATCGAAAAGCATTGGCTTGCACTTGACCACTCCGGCGGGATACGGCTATGCTTTCCGTGTGGATGACTTCCGCATCGAAGAAAATCACGACGGCAATATCACCGGTAAAGTCACCTCGGGAGGCAATCCGGTAGAGGGAGCCAAAATAAGCGTTTCAGGAACGGACTATGTGACCTATTCCGACGCACAAGGCAAATACGATTTTTATTTCCTTTATCAGGGCGAATACACATTAGAGGTGGAAACATTCGGCTACTTCGATGCACAGCAGACCGCAACGGTAGTGGAGCTGCAAACCGTCACTCAAAATATAGATATCAATCCGCTACCTAAATACACTGTGAAGGGAACGCTCCATACCGAAGAAGGAACAACGGTTAAGAACGCTCAGGTGGAAATAAGCGGCTATAATATGCATAAGGTCTATTCGGAAGAAAACGGTACGTTCACAATCAACGATGTGTATGAATCGGAGGATTATACCATTACTATCACCAAGAACAAATTGGAGACTTATACAACGGCAATATCTACTGCCGACGGTAATTTGGACTTGGGAGTTGTCGTGTTGAATAACAAACTGCTTGCTCCAAGAACAATTGAAGCTGAGGAAATCGATAGCAATAGTGTACTGGTAGAGTGGACGGATACTCCCCACGATGCGATGACTTTCCGTTACGACAGCGGCATCCCCAACAACTCGTTGGGTTCTACCAACGGAACGGCCAATTATATATTCGGAACCATCTATCGCATCCCATCTACAGTAACAGAAGTGAGTTGGATGCTGACCAATACGGTCAGTACACATTATTCGGTCAATGTATTTGTATTCGACCTGGACGAAGACAGCAATCCTACCAACAACATTCTTTACAAGAGAGAATATGTTACTACTACAGATAATCAGTGGAGTTCACACACATTATCTGCTCCGGTAGAAGCGCCGCGCGGTTGCTATGTGGCCATTTCTTGTTATGGCTATATCGGTTTGGTAATGGATGATGGAGATGACGACGATTATCCGTTTGTATACAAAACCCATTGTGTGGCTTCTGATTACACTCAGGAAGGATTTACTTATGTTGAATCATTGGCAGACCAGTTAGACAGCTATGGCAACTTCTTTGTTCGTATGAAAGCCCAGCCTTACGATTGGGACGAAGAAGACTTTGTTCCTGCTCCCGGCTTTACCCCGGTATTTGTAGTTGCAGATACTCCGGCGATGGATATTACTTTGGGTGGATTAGGTGAAATTAAAGATACGTCCGCTATGGCTATGGAAGAAGATAGCAAAAGTGGAATAACAAACTTTGAACTTTACCGCTTGATGGAAGGGGAAGAAAGTGACGAAACCACCTGGTTGCTAATCCATACAACCAACAACTTCTCTTACACCGACAACGACTGGACAACCATGCCCCAAGGAGTGTATAAATATGCTGTAAAGGCAAAATACACAGGCGATAAGATTTCGCCTGCCACCATCTCTGAACTGATAGGTAAAGATATGCTTGCCAATGTAACTATCAACTTGAATACCAATACAACTACCAACGAATCGGAAGGCGCAGTCGTCTACCTCAGCAACCACGACCCAAGATATGGCTACGATACAATGATAGAAAGCGATAACGGAAAAG
>DAIREI010000261.1:0-3407 GCA_036795675.1 Bacteroidales bacterium | reverse complement strand
GCGGTTAATTACCGGGTGGCCGGTAATATATATGGAGAAGTGGATTTGATGAAAGACCTCACCTTCAGGGCAGCCTTTTCGCTTGACTACTCTACGGGCGACTCTCGGCTCTACTCTCCACTTGTGAATGTATATAATCCGGATATGCCTGGCAAAGAAATGATTTCTGATACTCAAAGAGTAACTCAAGAAAAAGTCAATACTGTAGTGGCTCAGCAGGATTATGTGCTGAACTATCAAGGCCAATTCGGTCTCCACGGCTTGAATGCCACAGCGGGCGTTACCACCAATCACCGCGAATATTCGTTGCTGAAGACCGAGCGCAGCCAAAAGTATGGCTCTTACGACTTCTCCATTCCTAACGACAACCCCGATAAGTGGTGGATTTCTTCCATCGGCGACGCCTCTTCGGCCACCAACGAGGGCAAGCAGTACCGCCGCTTCACCATGTCTTACCTGGTGAGGGCATTGTACAACTACGATAGCCGTTACCTGTTTAATGCTTCATACAGGCGCGACGGTTCGTCGGTCTTCCGCAATACGGGTAATACCTGGGACGACTTCTTATCCTTTGGTGGAGGATGGATAGTATCGGAAGAGGCTTTTATGGAAAATCAAGACATAGTCAATTTTCTTAAAATAAAAGGTTCGTGGGGTATATTAGGTTCTGAAAACACAGGAGACAGGAATTATCCTTCCTATCCTCTTTTGGAAAGCGCAGGAAGTGCAGTCTTCGGCGATAACATCCTCACCGGCTATACCGAGCAATACCTGGCGCAGAATATCGGCTGGGAGAAAACCTACTCGTGGGAAGCCGGCTTTGAACTGCTGATGCTGCGCAATCGATTGAGGATTGAGCCTGTGTACTACAGCAAGAACACCAAAGACATTCTCGTCATCACCGAATCCATTGCCGGTGCAACAAATCAGATGCAGAACCTCGGCGAAGTGAAGAACTCGGGTGTGGAGTTGATGGTCTCGTGGATGGATGAGATAGGCGATTCAGGATTTCGCTACTTCATAGGCGCCAACCTGACGACCATCAAGAACGAAGTAATCAAGATAGACGTGGAAGACACGGCTGCCAAGATTGAGAACGTGGTGTCACGTACCATCAAGGGCGAACCCATCGGCTACTTCTACGGCTACAAAGTGATAGGCGTTTATCAGAACAACGAGCATATCAAGCAAATGCCCGTGAATACGCTGGCGGTAGTCAAGCCCGGCGACCTGATATTTGCCGACATAGACGGCGACGGCGAGATTACGGATAAAGACCGTACCAAAATAGGTAATCCCACGCCCGACCTCACCTACGGTTTCAACATCAACCTCTACTTCAAGAACTTCGATTTAGGGGTGGACATGATGGGCGTTTACGGCAATGAAATTTACCGCAACTGGGATTCTTCTTCCTTTGCCCAATTCAACTACATGACCAACCGGATGGACAGATGGAACGGCGAAGGCACATCCAATTGGGAGCCGATACTCGATCCTTCCCGCTCTATCAATATGATGCCTTCGAGCTATTTTATAGAAGATGGAAGCTTCTTCCGTATACGCAATGTGCAATTGGGTTATACCTTCGAATCATCGGCCTTGAAAAAGATAGGCTTGACTTCACTTCGCTTGTATGCCAATGCACAGAACCTCAAGACTTGGGCAAAGAATTCGGGCTATACGCCCGAGATAGGCGGTAGCGCGCTTTCTTTCGGTATAGACAGCGGCTCGTATCCCATGCCTGCGGTTTATACATTCGGAATCAATCTTACATTTTAATACATAAAACGTAAACGAAATGAAAAAATATATTTCAAAAGCAATTGGTCTGATATTCATTGCTTTATTCCTGACAACAATAAGCTGTAGCGACCTCTTGGACCAAGAGCCGCAGGGCCAGTGGACAGCGGACGACAACACCGGTGGTTCCTTGCAATCAGATGTCTTTACATTGTACGCTAAGGCAAGAGGATTCAATGTAACCTCAGGAACCCCGGCGCTGGCCATTCACAACTTCCGGTGCGAAGATATTGACAAGGGCAGCACAGCGGCCGACGGCTCCGACCATGGTGCCATGTACGACGACTTCCAGTATAATGCCTCCAATGGGCTGATATCCGGTTATTATACTGATAATTTCGATATGATCCACGTGGTAAACCGCATACTGGACGCCATGAACGAAATGGACGAGCTGACAGAAGGCGATGTTATTAATAAAGGAGAAGCGCACTTCTTCCGTGCATTCGCTTATTTCAATCTGGTGCGTGCGTTCGGCGAAGTGCCTTATATCGACTTTAAGATAGAGGATTCGGCCGAAGCCATCTTACCCAAATCATCGGTGGATAAGATTTATTCACTAATAGATGAAGACCTGAGAATAGCCACAGCTAATCTGCCTCCTGTATGGGAAAGCCGCTTCGTAGGTCGTTTGACTTCAGGTGCTGCCCGTGCGTTGCATGCCCGGACTTACATGATGCGCAACGATTGGAACAACATGTACACGGCGGCAGTTGAAGTTGTTGAATCGGGCCGTTACTCCTTGCACTCCAAATACAGCGAGATATTCAGGGAAATAGGCGAGAACAACAGCGAATCCATCTTCGAATTGCAATGTACGTCTACGGCTGCTTTGCCCGGCTCTAATGATATTGGTAGCCAATATGCAGCAGTGCAAGGCGTAAGGGGCGCCGGCGATTGGAATTGGGGCTGGGGATGGCACACGCCGAGCCAAATCCTGGCTGATGCTTTCGAGGCGGGCGACCCACGCAAAGATGAGACTTTGCTTTATTTCTATCGCACAGGCGAAGACCCCGAATCCATCCCCGCTAATGAGCCTTATGGCGAAAAACCGATAGCTAACGCCGATGTGATCAATGCGTATTACAATAAGAAAACCTATACCGATCCTGCCATGAGAACCTTGTACACCAAGGGTGGTTATTGGGTGAATATACGTATGATACGCTTATCGGATGTGATTTTGATGGCAGCAGAGGCAGCCAATGAGTTGGGCAAAACCCAGGAAGCCACCGATTACTTAGAAATGGTGCGTGCGCGTGCACGTGGAACCAATGCGGCTGTCCTTCCCAAAGTAACTGCTACTGACCAGACTGTGCTGAGAAATGCTATCCGCCACGAGCGCCGGGTAGAATTGGCCATGGAATGGGACCGCTTCTACGACCTAGTACGTTGGGGTACAGTGAAACAGGTGCTTCATGCCGCCGGCAAGACCGGTTTTGAAGACAGGCATGTACTATTGCCGCTTCCTCAGGCCGAAATAGATAAATCAAACGGTGTGTTAATACAAAATCCTAATTATTAAACATTACTATCATGAAGAAAAAAATAATATATCCGATAATTACGGCGCTCTTGTTTATGTTTACCGCTACGTCCTGCTT
>DAIREI010000260.1:0-3419 GCA_036795675.1 Bacteroidales bacterium | reverse complement strand
ATCCGTTCAATCTGTGTTATCCATTTGCCATTATTTCTTCATTATCTTCATTACATCAATTATTTTCATTATTTTTGCCTCATGGAAGCACAAAAAGAAAAAATGTATATCGGCGTCGACTTGGGAGGAACTAATACAGCCTTTGGTATTGTTAATGCCGCGGGAATGAACTTGCACAGTAGCGCCATGGCCACAATGGGCTACGCCACAGCCGATGAGTATACCGACGCATTGACAGCGGCAGTAAAACAACTGATTGAACAATCGGGATTGAAAGAGCACATTGTAGGCATTGGTATAGGTGCGCCCAACGGCAACTACGATTCGGGCGTGATAGAGAATGCCGTTAATATTCCTTGGGCCAATGGAGTACGGGTGCCTTTGGCTAAGATGATTACCGACCGTACCGGCCTGCCTTGCAAATTAACCAACGACGCCAATGCGGCTGCCGTAGGCGAGAATGTATACGGAGTGGCTAAAGGGATGAAGGACTTCATCGTCATCACGTTGGGTACCGGCGTGGGAAGCGGTATCTTCTGCAACGGGCAATTGGTGGTGGGCAGCGACGGCTTTGCCGGCGAACTGGGGCATACCAACATTGTGCGCAACGGACGGCGCTGCGGTTGCGGACGCTACGGCTGCTTAGAAACCTATACTTCGGCAAGCGGAGTGGCAAGAACGGCCATGGAATACCTCGACCTGACCGATGAGCCGAGCATCCTACGCAAGATGACCGATGAGAAGCCTGTCTCCTCGAAGGACGTGTACCTGGCTGCCGAACAAGGCGACAAAGTGGCTATCGAAATATTTAATTACACCGCCCGCGTATTGGCCGACACCTTGTGCGACTTCATTGCCTTCTCCAGCCCGCAAGCCATTATCCTTTTCGGCGGATTGGCTCATGCCGGCGATTACCTCATCAAGCCGCTGAAGAAAAGGATGGATGAGTAAATCATGGACATCTACCGCGGACATACCGAGATACTCCTCTCTAACCTCAACGATGCCGAAGCGGCCATCCTCGGAGCCGGTGCATTGGCTTGGGAGTAGAGAACTAAGAGTGAAGAGTTAAGAACATTATTTATCACAAATCAATAATCAATATGAGAGTAAGAATAGAACCGGACTATGCTACCATGTCCGAATGGGCGGCTTATTACGTAGCCCTCAGAATTAAAGAGTTTGCACCTACCAAAGCTAAACCGTTTGTATTGGGGCTGCCCACCGGGTCGTCGCCCCTGGGAATGTACAACCAACTGATAAAGCTGTATCAGGAAGGCAAAGTATCGTTCAAGAACGTGATTACCTTTAATATGGACGAGTACGTAGGCCTGCCCGAAGAGCACCCCGAAAGCTATCACTCGTTTATGTGGAACAACTTCTTCCACCACATCGACATCAAACCCGAGAACGTAAATATACTTAACGGCAACGCCCCCGACCTGATGGCAGAATGCCGCGCCTACGAGGCGAAGATAGAAAAAGTCGGTGGAATCGAACTTTTTCTCGGCGGAATAGGCCCCGACGGGCACATCGCTTTCAACGAGCCGGGTTCTTCGCTCATCTCGCGCACACGCATCAAAACCCTTACTACCGATACCATCCATGCCAATTCGCGCTTCTTCGACAATGACATTAATAAAGTGCCCCGACAAGCCCTTACCGTGGGCGTAGGCACCGTAATGGATGCCCGCGAAGTGCTCATCTTGGTCAACGGCCACGGCAAAGCCCGCGCATTGGCTCAGGCCATCGAAGGCGGTATATCGCAAATGTGGACCATCACCGCGCTGCAACTGCATCCCCGCGGTATTATCGTATGCGACGAGGCCGCCTGCTTCGAGTTGAAAGTAGGCACTTATAATTACTTTAAGGATATTGAAGAAAAAATGCCCGATATAAAGTCATTTTTGTAGAAGAATGTTCGATTTATCTGAATTATAGTTTTATATTTGCAAGCAATATCAGAATAACATTATCAATACTAAACTAATAACTTTATGAATTCTCAAGCTAAACAGAAAAACACGGCAGCAATTATTACGATGATCTTCCTCTTTGCGATGATTTCGTTCGTAACCAACCTGGCTGCCCCCGTCGGTATGATTTGGAAAAACCAGTTCGCCGGTTCCAACGCGCTGGGTATGTTAGGAAACATGATGAACTTTGCCGCTTATGCTTTCTTCGGTATCGCATCGGGCAAATTATTGGAAAGAAGAGGCTACAAGGTTACGGCGCTTACTGCGGCGGCGGTCGGTTTTATCGGGCTGCTCATACAGTTCCTTTCAGGCCCCGCAGCCGGAATAAACCTGCCTATCTTTACCCTTCCTTTCAATTTTATCGTTTACCTGTTGGGTGCATTTATTGCAGGTATTGCCATGTGTTTGCTGAATACGGTGGTAAACCCCATGCTCAACACCTTGGGCGGCGGCGGCAATAAAGGAAACCAGTTAATACAAATAGGCGGTACGGCCAACTCGCTGGTAGGAACCCTTACCCCTATGCTGGTTGGCGCCTTGATTGGTACGGTAACCAAAGACACGGTTATATCCGATGTCAATCCCGTGTTATTCACCGCCATGGGCGTATTCGCTCTGGCTTTTATCATATTGTTGATGGTTCGTATACCCGAACCCGGATTAGAGAAAAGAGCTGCTACCGGTAATGTGCAGGTTAAGCATACGCACAGTGCATGGAAATTCCGCCACTTCGTACTCGGAGCGATAGGAATCTTTATTTATGTAGGTGTAGAAGTAGGTATACCGGGCACCATGACCTATTTCCTCGAAGGTACTAAAGGCGGTGGCGCAGGCTTAGGAGCCACTATCGCCGGCTTTGTGGCAGGCACTTATTGGTTTATGATGTTTATCGGACGTTTTGTAGGAGGAGCCATAGCCAGTAGGGTTTCCAGCCGTACCATGCTTACCGTAGCTTCAAGTATCGGGATAATTCTGGTGTTGGGCGCGATCTTCCTGCCTACCTCAAACTTGGTGAGTATGCCGGTATTGCAGACCAACGACGTGGGACAACTCTCTTTCGGTATGGTGCAAGTGCCTGTTAATGCTATGCTGTTAGTGCTCTGCGGATTGTGTACCTCGGTAATGTGGGGCGGCATTTTCAACCTGGCTGTAGAAGGGCTGGGCAAATATACTGCCGCCGCTTCGGGTATCTTTATGATGATGGTAGTAGGTGGAGGAATCCTTCCGCTTATTCAAAACTGGATTGCCGACCTCACTACCTACATGACCTCTTATTGGGTACCTGTAGCCGGATTGGTCTTCCTCTTGTTCTACGCCCTCGTTGGCAGCAAGAATGTAAACAAAGACATTCCGATAGATTAATCAATTTAATAACTTAAAGATTCAATAATTCCACCTCTCCCCCCGCCCTCTCCCAAGGAGAGGGGGCTGTTAAAAGTCCCC
>DAIREI010000259.1:0-3427 GCA_036795675.1 Bacteroidales bacterium | reverse complement strand
GAATAATTAGCGGCAATGTTGATATTGTCGGCATAATTAGATTGATCCAAGTTGCTGTAGGATAGTTTAACATCGGCCGAGTAAACTCTTCCGAGTTTGACGTTCCCATAAGAGCAATCAATTTTCAGGTCTTTTGTAAACTCGCCGCCCTTCATATTGCCATACATAACCTTAATAGTTGATATACCTTCATTTTTGTCGGGCATTGTAATGTTCCCGTACTTTTGAGTAAGTTTGTTTTGCATATCGGCGGGCATGTTGATTATGTAGTTGATCTTCAGTTGCTCGTTATTGCCGGCATTTACATTTTTCAGTTTAGTAACGGCCGAAATGGTATTCCCCGATTTGTTGATCTCTATGTAAACCTGTTCCAGCAGTTGATTCGCCCGGTTGTCGGTTTTTGCTTTTGCTTCTATTACAACCTTTATACTGATTTCGTTTTTGTTCCAATGAGTGATAACAATATTGCCGTAGGTGTTATCAACAGAGAGCAGGCTGTTCCTGTCTGTTGTGTAAGAGCGGGAAACTTCCTTTGTCTTTTTACTTTGCATCTCTTCCGCAGAACCCATCATGCTTCCCGATAAAAGGAGCGCTGCAATTAATACGACCGATTTTAATTTGATGATTGTTTTCATGGCATTCAATTATTAGTTTATATTTGTTGTTTCTGTCATCTGTGTTGCATGGGCAAGCAGGTTTTGCATACTGCACAGGCTGTTTCTGTAATGTTGATTTGTAATGAACAAGACCTCTTCCGTACAGGGAAGTTCAGGCAAAACCTCCTCGTCAAACCGGGTACTCTCGGCCTGTATCTTTCTGCTCTCTTTCAACATCTCTTCCGTACCGGCAGAGGGTGTTTGGTCGTACAGCTCTTCCATTTCTATAATTATGCCGTTCATCTGCATGTGATAATAGAGTTGCAGGCCTTCCACTTCCTGTTGTAACCCGCAGGTATGCAAAGCAGTATTGCTGCCCGTAAAGCCGGCCGGTTGTTTGTATATCAGCATCAAAGCCACACAAGCCGCCGCAACCGAGGCTGCAATGAGCGATACAATCCTGATGCGCCTGTTGCTTCGTCCTTTCAGCTTCTTCTCAAACCGCTCGAAGTGGCCTTGGGGGAGCGACTCGTCGTTGAATTCGTGGATGTGTGAGTCTATAAACCGTTTTAATTTATCTTCCATAATTAATTGCTTGCTATTATCTTTAGTAATTTCCGTTTAGCCCGCAAGTACTGGCTGCGCACACTTGGCGGCTGTATCTGCATTATCGTGGCTATTTCTTCCATATCGTACCCTTCGAAGAGGTATAATGAGAGGATAATCCGATAACCGGCGGGGAGTTGCTTTACTCCTTCTTTTATTTTCTCCACGGTCAGTTGTATCTCCTCTTCATCCGTTTCTTCTTCTTCTTGATGAACGGGGAGGGTAGGAGAGAGTTCAAACCATTCGTGGGTATGCTTTCGCACATAATCTATGGCCGTATGAACCGCTATCTTGTGCATCCAAGCTTCTAAACTCTGCTCTTCCCGGTAGTGCTCTATACTGCCGAATATCTTAAGAAAGCTGTCTTGCATGGCCTCTTCGGCTTCGGCTTGCTTGCCCGTGATGCGCAAACAGGTCACATACAACCGTTGTGCATACAATCTGTACAGCCGGGTTTGCGCAGCAGGGTCTCCTTTACGACACTTCTTTATCAGATATTCGGTAGGTTCGCTCATCTTTTATTATATACGTAGGTTTATGTAAGAACGTTGCACGACGGTACAAAATAAATACAAAAAAAGCCGAAACTATTGCTTCGGCTTCATTATTTTGTTGTTATTGCTTTACGACAGTTTGTGAATTACCAACCCCGAACGCAGTTTAGGTTCGAACCAGGTAGTCTTCGGAGGCATGATGTTGCCGGTGTCGGCAATGGTAATCAGCTGCTTCATCGATACGGGATAGAGAGCCAAGGCTGCCGCCATTTCGCCGCTGTCCACTCTGCGCTTCAGTTCTTCCAATCCGCGCAATCCGCCAACGAAGTCCACACGCTTATTGGTACGCAAGTCTCTGATGTCCAATATTTCGTCGAGGATAAGATTGGATGAGATGGTTACGTCCAATACGCCGATGGGGTCGTTATCGTCGTAGGTGCCGGACTTGGCATCAAGTGAATACCAATGTCCGTTGTTCAGGTAAAGCGAGAAGTTGTGCAACCTTTCGGGATAATATATTTCCGTTCCCTTATCGGTTACGATAAAGTCCTTATCCAACTTATTAAGGAACTCGGCGGGGGTAAGTCCGTTCAGGTCTTTCACCACGCGGTTGTAATCCATAATCTTCAGTTGGTTTTCGGGGAAGCATACCGCCATAAAGTAGTTGTACTCTTCGTTGCCCGTATGGTTGGGGTTCTGTTTGGCCTTTTCGGCTCCTACCAAGGCTGCCGCTGCCGAACGGTGGTGCCCGTCGGCGATGTAGAGGTAAGGCATGTCGGCAAACAATTCGGTGATGCGCTTGATAGTGGCGTCGTTGTCAATCACCCAAAACTGATGTCCGATACCGTCGGCCGAAACAAAGTCGTACTCGGGTGTACCCTTTACCGCATCTTGAACAATCTTGTCCAACTCTGGGTTTTCGGGGTAGGCAAAGAATACCGGCTCGATATTGGCATCGTTGATGCGCACGTGTTTCATGCGGTCTTCCTCTTTGTCTTTACGGGTCAACTCGTGCTTTTTGATTTTGCCGCTCATGTAGTCGTCTACATACGAGCCTACTACCAATCCGTACTGCGTACGGCCGTTCATGGTTTGAGCATACACGTAATAGTTTTCTTTATCGTCTTGTACCAGCCAGCCTTTGTCTTGAAACTTATGGAAGTTCTCCACGGCTTTTTCATACACATCGGCGTCGTGCTCGTCTTTCCCTACAGGGAAATCGATTTCGGGCTTAATGATATGATACAATGATTTTTCGTTGCCCTTGGCTTCTTCGCGGGCTTCTTCAGAGTTCAGTACATCATAAGGTCTTGATGCTACTTCTTCTACATATTGCTTCGGGGGGCGTACCCCTTTGAATGGTTTGATAATGGCCATGATTTTTTATGCTTATTAAAATTAACGTGCAAATATACGAACATTTTGTAATATATCTTCTACTTGTGGTATTAATGCATGGTGGTTATCGTTGACAATTTGTTTATCCGACCGTTTTATCCGCTCTTCTTCCGTCAGTTGGTTGGCCATGCGGTCGAGTATTGATTGGCGGTCTACATTGTCGCGCTTCATCACCCGTTCCACCCGAACCTCCAACGGGGCTGTGACGGTTACTTTTATATCGACCGATTGCTCCAATCCCGACTCGAAGAGGATGGCCGATTCTACTACCACGGCTTCCCGATTGGGGTGTTTTTATCTTCAATTCTACTTCACTCTCCGTAGAACCCCCGT
>DAIREI010000258.1:0-3451 GCA_036795675.1 Bacteroidales bacterium | reverse complement strand
TATGTATTTTAAAAAGAATGGATGAGCCGAAAGCAAATTACAACTGAAACAAATACCCGAGCTTTACCCCGATTACCATATTCAGCGACTTCTGAAACATTTCGCTTCTGTCTGTCTTAAAAATGTCGCGGAGGCTGTGGTAGAAGCGGCCGTCGAGGACGAAGCTGCCGATGCCGGTGCGCAGTTCCACACCCAATCCGCCTACAATGCCATACTCGAAGGGGCGCTCTACTTCTTTGTCGTAATAGTATGGACGGAGCAGGTTGGTATCGTCGGGGCTGACTTTCAGGTCGCGCTCCAACTCTTTCTCTTTCATCAGGTAGCTAAGCTGCGGCCCTAAGAAAAAAAGAACGCGAAACTTCTTACCCAAATCGATGTAGAAGTGCGACATAATGGGCAGCTCGATATAAGCCAGCGAGCGGGTGTAGAAATTCTCCTGGGTATTGATGAGGATGTCGTGCGTTTCTTTCCATCCGCGAAGCGAGTAGTTCAGTTCGGCTTGCAATCCGCAATTCTTTTCGGTGATATACCTGAAAGTGAACCCGCCGGTGTATTGGATAAGCATATCCTGCGGTATTCTGGGCGAGAAGGAAACACGCGAGATATTAACGCCACTGTTTACACCGAAACTCATCTCGGGCTGAAACTTGTCTTGCGAATAAGCATAAGCCGCCGTAATAAGCAACAAAAGAAGAAGCAGCACTTTTTTCATCAACTACTTTATGTTTTTAGAATTGATTTTATAGTTTGGCTTAAACTCTACAAAGAAGATGTTGGTATTGATAAAGCCGCCCCAATTGTTGATGCGCTCGAAGTAGAAGTCGGTTTGGATGCCACTGTATTTTATGCCGTTTACATTGGCATCGTAAGCCGAACCATATTTGTCGAGCAACTGCAAGAAGTACATGCCCGTATCATAACCCAGAATACCATATTTGGGCACTTTGTTTATCATCTCGCGCGAATACCAGCGGTTGTAGCGTTGATGGAAGTTCTTGGTTTTCTTCAGGGCGGGGTCGAAGAAGAAGATGCTATAGAAAGAGGCGTTGAGGCTGTAGAAGTCGCCCGCCATCTCCGAACTGTATATCTGCCACGAGGGATGACCGAACAGCGAAAAGTCGTAAGAGGGATTATTCTCTTTAAACGTATTGATTGCTGCCATCACCTTGCTCAAGCTCTCTTTGGTGTCGTCGCCGAAGAGGAAGAGGTTCTTCTTGTCGCGGCTTAGTTTGCCCGAAAGCCCTGTAAGGTCGCTTATGCTTTGGTAACTTATCTTCCTGCTATCAAGTTCTTGCTTCATGGTCTCTACAAAGTCCATCTTATTGCCGGTGCTCGAGGGCGTATAGAAAATAATGTTGTCGTTCTTATGCTGCTTGGCAAAAGCTTGCGCCGTTTTAGAATATAAATAAGGATGCGGCGTGTTTATCTGATAAGAGTAATAGTTGTTCAGCGGCTCATCGCTCTGCGAGGTGAAGGGAATAACATAAGGTATCTTGTTGGCGGCCGAGAATCGCGACAGCATCTTAATCTGGGCATCGTTTTGTCCGCCTATTATCAGGTTTACCTTTTTCATCTTATCCTTATCGAGGATGCTCTGTATTTGGCCGGTCCCGCTGCCTGTATCATAGACTTGCAGGCTGATGTTCACGCCCTTCTTTTTCAAGTCTTGCAAAGCCAATAGAAAGCCTTCGTAGTATTCTACATAGCGGTTGCCTGTGGCATTGGCCGGGGCTGTACCCTCTTTCAATCCGAAAGGCAAAAGCAGGGCTACCTTCAGCATCTCGATGTTTTTCTTGTCGGTATCGGGCACCAATAAGTTGTTGGTAGTAACTTTATTGTAAGTTTCATTACCTCCTTCAATGGGTTTCGTCACCTTATTGGTAGGAATACGGATAATCTTTCCTATGGTAAAAGTCTCTACGGAAAGCCCCGGGTTGACGGCCACAATGTCTTCGCCCCGCATCTGATATAGTTTCGATACCGAATAGAGTGTTTCTTTGGGTTGTATGGTATGGAAGAAGTAAGAACCCGACACCTGGGGAATCTTGAGTTGTTCGCCTATCTTGATTACTTCGCGGCTGCCCGGATTGAGGCGGTATATATCTTCTTGCGACACCTTATACATAGTGGCGATGGAGTACACGGTTTGTCCCCGCTCTACCGTATGAAAGAAATAATCGAAATTTTCTACTAAATAATTAGGCTCGGATTGTACTGCTTTTTGAGATTTTACGTTATATAAAGGAGCAATAAGCAATAGAAGGATTATCAGCAATCGTTGCATCATAAATAACTTTATTAAATATTGTTTGCTTGCAAAGTTAAAAAAAAAATCTATCTTTGGGTGATGAAAAGAATCTTATTTCATATTTTTTGTCTATTTGCCTGTATATCAGTCAGTGCACAATACGTAGTAAAAGGCGGTGCCGGAGAGCCTTTACACGCGACTACAGGCGGCGGCGGAGTGGTGTTGGTTTACTTGCTCAATACGCTAAACGGCGGTGAAATCAGTTTCACTTCCGACGATGACGGCACGCACAATTGGTACAAATACGACCGCGACCCCAATATAGCTACTCCCATTTCCTGCACTCAAAACGGAAGGACTTCGTACATAACCGGTATTGAAGACGGCTGGGGCTACTATATGGGCAAGACCAACAGCTCGCAAACCCGGTATATATGGATAATAGACTATAGCCAATATGTACCGCGGTTGAGCAGCATCAACGTTAACGCGGGCGACGATGAATGCGAGGGTATTCAGATAATAGCGCCTGTAGATGCCGAACCGCTTTACTATTACAGCGGCAGCGGCGACGGGGTAAGGAGAAACGAAGTAACCCGAAACTATACTTTCTCTTACAACACATTGCGATGGGATGACAAAGAGTTCTACTTCGACGACCACTTGGCCGAAATCAAACTCGAAGGCATCGTAAATGAGTTTCCTATCCCCGCTCCTCTTATCGATACCAAGTTTACACTCAGGGGCGATAGCTTTGCCGAGCATTTCGGGATAGAACAAAGCATTACCTCGGCCAACGAATACGAAGCTGTGGCTATCGAGGCATACGCCGAAGCCATTCCCCTCCACGATTCGGGTGACGGCGAAAGCACCGAAGACGACGGGTCGCTTAAATCGGCGCCCTATTCCGTGCTTTTCCGTGCGGCAGCCAACGAGCCTACGGCGGCCATGTTTCGCTGGAAGATAGATAAGTTGCAAGAAGACAACACTTACTCCACCATAATAAGCCGGCAGGGTGACCGGGAGTTTGAGCACACCTTCAACGAAGACGGTCACTATAAGGCCGAAGTGGAAGTGACCAATAAATACTCTACCTGCCCGGTTGTAATTTCGATGAACATCTCGGTGGCCTCGTCGGAAATGGCTGTACCCAACTACTTCAGCCCGGGTAACAGCAGCGGCTACAACAACGAGTTTAAGGTC
>DAIREI010000257.1:0-3451 GCA_036795675.1 Bacteroidales bacterium | reverse complement strand
TACTGACTGTCGGTGCAGATGAATTATATTTGTCATGCAATAATAATAAAATTTACGAAACAACTTAAATGAGATTTTATGAGAAAATTCATTACTTTGCTAACAGCGTTAATGTGTGTCTTCACACTCAATGCCCAACTGAAAGTGAAGCCTCAAGGCGAGGCTGCTGTCTTTAAGAAAACTGCCCAAAACCTGACTAGCCTGTCAAAAACGCGGGCAATTGTGAATGACGACCCCATCCCGGAAGGCTATTGCCGTGTTATTCTGACCGTAGGCAATGTGTGGGGCGACGGAACCGGATACCAGATGCTTATCGCTTCTGAAGAATATGCTCCAATGGCCTTTATGAATGCCGACCCCACGGTTGATATTCACTCGGCCGTGTATGGAATGTTTGAGTACAAAATCCCCGAGAATGCCGATGGGGCTCTTAATTCCCCCAACGTGGTTTTTGAAAACAGCGTACAAATAGACATTCCCGCAGGCGAATATTATTTCTTATTTCCCCTCCCGGGCGGAGACCAAATGTACTTGGCGGAAGCGTCTTATTTTTCGTGGAATTTTGAAGAACTGACTACTTGCAGTTTCAGCATAGAATATAGCGTGCAAGAACAAGGAGACATCGTTCTCTTGGATGTATTTGCTTACGGATTCCCAGCCGAAATAACCGACTTTACGGTAACTCCGGCCGCTGATGAGACCTTGTCGTGCGACTTGGCTTGGACTAACCCCTCCATAGACGTGATGGGCGAACCGCTGGACGACCTCTTGTCGGTAACCATCAAGCGCAACGGAGAAATCATTAAAACGATAGAGAACCCGACAATGGGTGCTGCCGAAACATGGACAGACAACCCGTCTGACCCTGGATTTTATACCTATTCTATCTATGCCACGAGCAGTGTAAGGTATGGTCCCGAGTTTGTAGCAGAAGTAGTATTCGTAGGGATAAACCCTTGCAACGAACCAATTTCAGAGTTTCCTTATCATGAAGGATTTGAAAGTGGGTCTTTCCCCTTTTGCTGGACTATAATCGACCATGATGGCGATGAAAACGACGGCTGGGAAGTCATTAGCTTTATGGGCGCAAACGAAACAGGTTCTTCCATTCGCCACGCTGATATACGGGGAGAACAAGACAATTGGTTTGTAATGCAGCAAATAAGCGTGCCTGCAGATGGTAATAATTTCGTCTTGAGTTTTTACGACTTCGTGGCAGCTCCCAACTATTACGTGAAAAACAGCGTATTGATTTCAGAGGGAAGCGCAGATCCAGCTGACGGCGACTTTGTAGAAGTGTGGACCCCCGAAGAAGCCGTTGCGGCCTGGCAACACAATATGGTTTCCTTGGCAAGCTATGCAGGCAAAGACATCTACATCGCTTTCCGCTACGAAGGGAACTGGGCGCACTTCTGGTACATCGACGAAATAAAGGTAGAAGCATTCGACTTGACCGATGCGGCCTTGCTATCTATCGTATTGCCGGAAACTGGCCTTGACCTTTCTGACGAAACAGTCTTTGTTATTATAAAGAACAACGGAAACGAAGCAATAGAAAATGCTAAAGTAAGCATTTCTGTCAACGGAACGCAGGTATTGGAAGAAACCGTTACTGAATCTATCCCCTCCATGTCTCAATACACTTATACTTTCGAAGGAACTATCGACCTTTCTGAAGTGAGAGTACATGACATAGAAGCAACGGTAACTATAGATGGTGATGAGGTTGCCAACAATAACACCGTCACCAAAGAGGTGCGCAACTATGGGCCGATAGCCGTAATGGGCATGGTAAGCGAAATGACCACTTGCGACATCGAGTTCTTCGATGATGGTGTTGAAGAAAACTACATTTATGGTTATTACGAAAAGCAGACCATCACCTTCCTGCCGGCCGAAGAAGGAAAAAGACTGCAGGTTGAGTTTGATATGTTGGATCTGACCCCGGGATTCGATGCCGGAGGGAATATGGTAAGAGGAGACTCTTTGTATATCTACGAAGGTGTGATTGTGGAAAATGCATATAAGATTGCATCTCTCGGAGGGTTAATCACCACAGAAGATGTCAGAGTGTTCACCTCAGGCTCTGCCGATGGCGCCCTCACCTTTGTATTCGACAAAGCAGGCAATAACGCCCCCGCTTCAGGCTGGGAAGCTCAGATTACCTGCTACGACCCCAATCCATGGGATGTGGCTGTTACTCAAATCGTCTCCCCGGTTAAGGGTGGCGATGCAGAAGCAGAAGTCAGCGTGCGCGTGCATAATTATGGAGGCGAAACAATCGAAGTATTGCCCATCGCGTATATCTTTAATGGTGGCGAGCCTGTGATGGAGAATGCGGCAATCAGCTTACAGCCGGGAATGTCAGATGTATATACCTTCACAGCCACACTGAATCTGGAAGAGTATAATGATAACTACGAGTTGGAAGTGTATACCATGCTTGAAGGCGATTTCGACACGTCGAACGACCGGGCATCTATCTCGTTCTTCTATCGCCCGGCGGTTGAAATATCGGCTTTCCTCTCGTTCTACCCATCGGCAAGAATCTCATTCGATTCCAATGCTCCCGAACAAATCAACACGCTCAACGAACTGAATCTCGGGTACGGACTCTTCCCCTTTGCTGTGTTCTACTATGATGAACATATTTATGTAATCAGCATTGATGCAGGTTACAACCCGATGTACACCCGCCAGATTATTAAATACGCTGCCGGCGACTTCTCTGAGGTGTCGCGCGTTGACATTAACATCCAAGTGCCGCTTGTTGATGCGACTTACGACTACGTTAGCAAGACAGTATATGGCACAAGCATGAACACCCATTCAATGGCTTCAGAGCTTTATACACTCGACTTGGAAACCGGGGCTATGAATATGGTAGGCGAGATGGAACATTATGTAGGTGGTATTGCCTGCAACCTCGAAGGGAAACTTTACGGCTTGACCTTTGATGGAAAACTCTGCGTGATAAATAAAGCTACTGCTGAACTGACCGAGGTGCATCAACTGAGCATCTCCAACCACAGCAAGGGATTCGAAGGTCTGGTGTTCGACCTCGAAAGCGGACGTTTGTTTAATAATAACGCTACTGGTGGCGGATTCACTGAGATAGATATTGAGACAGGCCGCGTACAAGCTGCTGGAAAGATCAACAATGGCGCTTCTGCCTATGTAGGAATGTATATTCCCTATGAAGAGGATGATGTAGCTTTGAAACCGGTAAGTCATGATGCTTTCGCTGTCTATCCTAATCCAACCAACGGAATAGTGAACGTTCCGGTATTGCCCGAAAGCGCAGTAATAACTTTACGCGACGTTACTGGAAAAGTGGTTGATCGCCAAGTTCTCAACGGTAAAACCCAGCTGGAATATAACGTACCGGCAGGCATTTATCTAATGGAGATTACTTGCAATGGAAAGAATCACAATCAAAAGCTGATCGTTA
>DAIREI010000256.1:0-3453 GCA_036795675.1 Bacteroidales bacterium | reverse complement strand
AGTGTCTTCTCCGTTATTAAATCTACATCCCTGCCAAAAAGAGACTCCAACTCGAATATCAGATCAAAATAATTATCGGCATATTCTTCTAATGTCACATCATCTTTGAATGAAATAAGGAAATCAATATCACTATTCTCATTAAAGTTATCGCTATTAGCCGAACCAAACAAGTATAGGGTTGCCACACGGTATTTTTCGCAAAGCAACTTCAAATCGGGAAGTTTCTTTTCTATCAGAGAATTCATCTTTATAATATCAATTAGAATAATAATTAAGACAAAGATAACATAAATAGTTACAGAATGCAAGTCATTACTGAACCGCATTCCATCCTTGCGCCGTGAGCGCCACTCGTGTCTTGTCCCTCGTTATCAGGTTCATGCCTTCGCTTTTGTCGGTGATATGCCCGATGACGCTTACTCCGCTCAACAGGCTCAACGTTTCATGCTCGGACAAGGGGACTGTGAAGAGCAACTCATAATCTTCGCCGCCGTCGAGGGCAGCGGTGGTTACGTTCATATTGAACTGCTCGGCCATTACTGCCGTTTGGTAGTCGATGGGGATACGCTCTTCATATATTTCGCAGCCCACGTTGCTTTGCGTGCAGATATGAAGCAAGTCTGACGACAGCCCGTCCGATACATCTATCATGGCCGTGGGCAGGATATTATGTTCCTGCAATAAGCTTACGATGTCTTTTCTTGCCTCGGGCTTCAATTGCCGCTCCAGCAGGTATTCCTTGCCGCCAAAGTCGGGGGCAAAGTCTTTTTCACCTGAGAATACGGCTTTTTCGCGCTCCAACAGTTGCAAGCCCATGTAGGCGGCACCCAAATCGCCCGATACGCATATCAGGTCATTCGCTTTAGCATTGTTCCGATAAACCACTTTCTCCTTATCTGCTTCGCCGATGCAGGTAATACTGATACACAAACCCGTAAGCGACGAGGAGGTATCTCCCCCCACAATGTCTACCCCGTAGATGCTGCAAGCCAAGCGTATACCCTCGTAAAGTTCTTCCACGTCCTCTACGGCAAAGCGTTTGGAGATGCCCAACGAGACGGTAATCTGCCGTGGTTGGCCGTTCATGGCATATATATCGGAGAAGTTGACTACGGCGGCCTTGTATCCCAAGTGCTTCAGCGGCACATAGGTCAGGTCGAAGTGGATTCCTTCCAATAATAGATCGGTGGTCACAAGTACTTCTTTCTCCTTGTACTCCAGTACAGCCGCGTCGTCGCCAACGCCTTTCACAGAGCTGGCGTTTATCAGTTTTATATTTTCCGTCAGGTGTTTTATCAACCCGAATTCGCCGAGTTGGGCTATTTCTGTGTGTTTCATAATACTATAATATTTGTTGTGTTTTGGACAGACTGAAAATCCAATTACTCCGTCTTTGCCCCTAAATCCCCTGAAGGGGACTTGCCCCCCTAGCCCCTAAAGGGGAGGTTAGGAAGCCCCCTTTAGGGGGTTGGGGGCAAATACTTCTCCCTGTCTTATACCTCCAACTGCTTTATCACCTCTTCCATGATAAACGCCATTTTGGGTTGGGCTATTTTGGCGGCGGCCTGTACTTCCTTGTGGCTCACTTCCACTATTTTGCCATACACGCCGAGGTCGGTAATGATGGAAAATGCCAATACTTTCATCCCGCCATGCCTGGCCACAATCACTTCGGGAACGGTAGACATGCCCACGGCATCGCCTCCGATGATGGCGAAATAGCGGTATTCGGCAGGCGTTTCGAAGGTCGGCCCCTGAGTGCCTACATACACGCCAAACTGCAGCTTGATGTTGTTCTTCTCGGCGATTTCGGTCGCCAGTTTGCGCAACTCCTTATTATATGCCTCACTCATGTCGGGGAAACGGGTGCCCAACTCCTTGTAATTCTTTCCATGCAGGGGATGTTCGGGGAATAGGTTGATGTGGTCATCTATCAGCATGATGTCGCCCACTTGAAACGAGCCGTTCATCCCACCTGCGGCGTTAGACACAAACAGGTACTTGAAGTCCAAGAGTTGCATCACCCGCACGGGAAAAGTAACCTGCTTCATATCGTAGCCTTCGTAGAAGTGGAAGCGCCCTTGCATGGCCAGGATGGGTTTGCCGCCCAATTTGCCCACGATTAGTTTGCCACTATGCCCTTCTACGGTAGATACGGGGAAGTTGGGGATGGTGTCGTAAGGGATTTCCGTCTTGTCGCTGATACTGTTTACCAGGTCGCCCAGGCCTGTACCTAATATTACGCCTATTTGGGTTTCTTGGGGGATGCGTGGCCTAAGCCAAGCTACTGTTTCGTTTAATTTTGTCAACATGGTTGTATATTTTATGTTTGAATGATTCTTCTTCATCCTGATTGAATACCACTTCTATCGGCTGATAAAAGATACAGGGTTTGATGGCATCGGGGATGTCCGTCCTGTCCATCAGGCGCATGGCGTCTTTCTCGGTGGTGATAATCAGCTTGTTGGCCGATTTTAGTTGATCGAACTCTTGCTTTATATCCTTTATGTCATCAGGAGTAAAAGCGTGATGGTCGGCATAAGCCAAGACCTTCAAGTCCGTTGTATATTGCCCGAGATAGGTTTTCAGCGGCTCGGGATTGACTATGCCTGTCACCAACAGGAAGCCGTAATCCTCCTTGGCCAAGCGTTCGAGTGTTTCTTTTTTTATTTGGGTCGATTCGGGGAAGACGGGCAGCAGTCCCTTGTAATCGTAAGAGGTGAAGTACAGCTCTTGCTTAGGGGCGAGCTTCAACTTCTTTTCAATGTTGTTATAATCGTTGGAGTTGAACCCTTCTGGTATTTTAGTTACAATGACCATATCGGCACGCTTAGCCCCCGATTTGCTTTCGCGAAGCATCCCCACAGGCAGCAGGCGGTCGTTGTAATAGGGGCGCGAACTATCGGTCAATAGAATAGATAATGAAGGACGTACGTAACGGTGCTGGAAAGCATCGTCGAGCAGAATCACTTCGGGACGGTCGGGAGCGGGCAGTTCCAACAGTTTCTTAATCCCTTCGCGGCGGTCGGCATCCACGGCCACTACCACTTGGGGAAACTTTCGGAATATCTGGTAGGGTTCGTCGCCCAGCGTTTCGGCCGAAGCATACCCGTCTGCCAACACAAAGCCCTTGGTTTTGCGTTTGTATCCCCGACTCAGTACCGCCACCTTATACCTTTTGCTTAAGACATCGATAAGGCATTCCACATGAGGCGTTTTGCCTGTTCCTCCCGCGGTAATATTGCCCACCACGATTACAGGCACAGGAAAGGGTTCGCTTGGCAATAGGTTCCAATCGAAACATTTATTCCTCAGCCACACCCCTACCCCATATATCCATGAGAAAGGCAACAGAATTTGTCGGGCGTTTTTCATCCGCATAGCGCAAAGATACAATTTTAACTAAGAACTAAGAGTGAAGAGTGAAGAATTTAATCGATAATTAATGAT
>DAIREI010000255.1:0-3462 GCA_036795675.1 Bacteroidales bacterium | reverse complement strand
CCTCCCCCCAACCCCCTCCCAAGGAGGGGGAGCGCGCGAAGCGTAGCCCTATCAGCTAACAGCTCTTTTGATGATTTGAGCTTCTCACCAACATAATTTGAGCCGTATAGTAACATGGGCTTGTATTCTTTTTGCTTACTTTGCATCATTAAATAATGAATCATCATATGAATAATACACATAATCCCTACAACAATGAAAACGATCTTATTATCATTAGCTGCCATGTTGCTGCTGTTTCCCGGTTGCACCAAGGCACAGACAAACGAATCAACCACTAAAGACACAAGTAAGATGCTTATCGTTTATTATTCCCGAACGGGCAATACAGAAGCCATGGCAAACCGAATTCAAGAACTTACGGGAGCAGATATGTTCCGCGTAGAAACGGTAAAACCCTACCCCAGTGATTATACTACCACCACCGAAGTGGCTAAGGAAGAGAAGAACAACAACGCCCGACCCACAATCAAGGCGAAAGTGGAAAACATTGACCAATACGACACTGTATATATTGGTTTCCCTATCTGGTGGGGTACTTACCCGATGGCTATGGCTACTTTCATCGAAGGCCACAACCTGAAAGGCAAAACGATAATTCCTTTCTGCACACATGGCGGTGGCGGTGTCGACCAAGGTTTTATTGATGTAAAAAAACGCTGCCCCGATTCTGATGTGCTCGATGGATTGTCTATCGCCGGAAATAGCGTAAAAAGCAAGGATAAGGAAATAGAAGAGTGGGTATTGAGTTTTCGCTGACAATCTTTCCTCTTTATTGAGAGCGGAAGCACAGAAGGTGGCGGAGGTAATTCCATGACCGTGCTAATCAGCCATCCCGATCTTGTTTCGGGCAGCTATACCCTGCATTACGGAGGCAGCATCAGCGGCGGCACCACAGAGAACGGCTACAACACCGGCGGCACTTATAGCGGAGGGAACACCAAGAGCTTTACGCTGGGGAATAATAAGGTGGTAACGGTGAGGTAAAAGTTTATCGATTGGTCATCAGTCCCCTCGGCAAATAAAACGTATCATTCTTATCTACGTAAATAACTACCGTGCTTAACTTCTCTTCTTTGCCGTTGCGCTTGATGATGTTGGTATTGGGGCGGATTTCGAGTTTATCCGCACCCATCTCTACCCATAGTGTTGGCAGTCCTTCTTCTTTCTTCTCTATCGAGCAGTTAGCCTCTTCGAATACCTTATGGTGGGGTACGAAATAGGTTTCGTTCAACGCTTCGAGGCTTTGGGGCAGGCCGAGTGATTGTCGCAAATAATGATTTAGTTGTATATTGGTGTTATGCCCCATCAGACGGTTGGGTGTAGGGTCGTAAACCGCGAGAAAGACTTCTTCGCCCGTGTGGCCTCCTGTGGTGAAGCCGAAGCAGGTGTGATTATCCAAGAGTTTGGCTACGCTTTTAGACAGCTTGGTTCCATACATGCGTTGCTCGTTCGAGAGGTTGCTTTGATCATAGTCTTGGCATTGAAGCAATTCTATGTATTCTTCATCGTCCAGTTCTATGCCGGTCAGTTCAAGGACTACCTCTCTCAACTGATGAGCCGGAGTATTGTGGAGTGTGGCGATCAGGCCGTCTACGCTGATTTTGAACTTCGATACAGGACCGAAAAGTTGGTCTTTGCTGAGATTGCTATAACCGGGACACTTACGCGCACCGATACTTATCCCACTATTACCATGGTCGGGCATTACCACCACTACCGTTTCTTCGTTTAGGCGGGCAAAGTCGAATGCCACGCCGCAAGCCTCATCAAAGGCTAAGAAATCGGTGATGATAGTGGCCGCATCGTTGGCATGGGCAGCCCAATCGATTTTGCTCCCTTCCACCATGAGAAAGAAGCCGTTCTCGTTCTTCGATAACAGTTCGATGGCTTTAGCGGTCATCTCGGCCAGCGAAGGCTCTTCTTCCCGCTTGCGGTCGATGTCGTACGACATATCCCTATCCTTAAATAAGGCCCACATCTTCGTTCCCTGATCTTGGGCGAATTTCATATCGTTCAGGTATACGCCATAACCTTCCTCTTTCAGGTATTGTTGCAACGAATCGGTCAATAGCGATACGCCACCGCCGATTACCACATCCAAGCCGTTATGAACCATCTGCGGAGCAATCCATTCATATTTTGCCCGGTTGTAGCTGTGCGCCGCACAATCGGCCGGGGTAGCATGGGGGAACTCGCAGGTAAAGACCAATCCTGTCGACTTGTTTTGGGTAATGCGTGCAGCCTCCAACACAGTCATCAGGGGTTGATAGGCCATGGCCGAATCAAGTGGCACGATGTCGTTGTCGGGGTCGGCAGTCGGATAAGTAGACACCCATCCCGCACGACTGGGCACGCCCGTCATGTAGCAGGAAGTAGTGGGCGCCGAATCGCCGATAGGCGCGTTGGACGAGTAAGTCAATATCGTACCGCACAGGTAAGGATCGATATGCAGGTTGGGCTTTTCGGGGTTGTTGTACCGCTGATACCACCGAGCAGAAGATACGGCCGCCAACGATGCCCCGTCGGGAATCAATACGATTACGTTCTTAATCTTTTTCTCCAGGGTGCTGCATGACGTACAAAGCATCACACAGGCGATGAGCACAAGTACCCATTGCATATTAATCCTTCTCATGGTTGTTTTCTTTATTCTAACGTAATCAAATACCTCTCTGCTTCTATGGCGGCAATACATCCCGTCCCTGCCGAAGTGATGGCCTGGCGGTAGTTGGGGTCGGCCACATCGCCTGCAGCATATACACCGGGAATCCCTGTGCGGGTAGTGCCTAAGATGGTCTCGATATAGCCTTCGCCGTCTAAGGTGAGGTAATGCTTGAACAGGTCGGAGTTGGGTTTATGGCCGATGGCGAGGAAGAAGCCGTCGATAGCGATGTCGAACTTCTCTTCGTCGGGTTTGCCCATACGGCGAACCAGATGTGCAGCTTCTACAAACTCTTTTCCGAAGAGGCCCACTGTGTTGGTCTCGAACAATATCTCTATCTTGGGATTACGCATTACGCGGTCTTGCATAATTTGCGAAGCACGAAGGAAGTCTTTACGTACTATCAGGTAAGTCTTTTTGGTTAAGCCGGCTAAGTACATCGCTTCTTCGCAGGCCGAGTCGCCTCCGCCTACTACGGCTACGGTTTTGTTGCGGTAGAAGAAGCCGTCGCAAGTAGCGCAGGCCGAGACCCCTTTACCCATGAATTTGGCTTCGTCGGGGAGACCGAGGTATTTGGCGGTAGCTCCGGTAGCGATGATAAGCGTTTCGGTTTCGATTACTTTTTCGCCATCTACCACTACTTTATAAGGACGTCCGGAGAGGTCGGCCGAGGTGATAATACCCCTGCGCACATCCGCTCCGAAACGTTGGGCTTGCTTCTTGAAATCTTCCATCATCTGAAAAGCTTCCACACCTTCGGGATTAAGTAAAGTTCTTGGGCATACCAATATCAAGAC
>DAIREI010000254.1:0-3463 GCA_036795675.1 Bacteroidales bacterium | reverse complement strand
AAATATATAGGAATAAAAAAAGAAAGTGAATTTTCAGTAGTAATAGTAGATTTTTTCATCCATTCTTCAGCGCTTATTACTTTGAACGATTCTATTCATATTAGCCTTTATGCCTATTACACCATTGATGAGGATATAAGTTTTAGAGATTTTATTCAGGTAGGCGACTCAATAAGAAAGAGTGCCGGTTCAGACACTGTATATTTATATAGAGATAACAAGGAATATTATTTCTTTCCTGTTGAAGTTTGGAGCAAGTTGCCCAGAGAACCCCAAAATAAAGAGAGGCAATAGCGCTACCTTGCGCTAATTATTTACTTTCAACTAACTCCATCCTTCTTATTTCCCGCGCTATTTCTACCGCTTTCTCCACCGTCTTCACATTACTGATGGCCACAATACGCTTATTGTTTACTTGCTTTAATTGGGTCTCTTTGTAATGTTTCTGTATGAAAGCCAATAGCTTGTCGAAGGCTTCGCTCTTATAGTAGGCCGATTCGGGGTTGGGTATCAGGTGCAGGCTCATCTGTCCGTTCTTCAGGAAAATCTTCTCCACACCTATCTTCTTGGCAATGCGCCGCAGGGTGACGATGCGGATAAGTTCTTCGCCCTTTTCGGGGATCTTGCCGAAGCGGTCTTGGATACGCAGGCGGAAACGCTCGATGTCTTCTTCGGTCTCCATGTTGTCCAACTCGCGATAGAGCAGTATCCGCTCAGAGTCGCTGGGGATGTAGCTGCTCGGGAAGAGTATCTCCATGTCGGTCTCCACGTTGGTTTCGTTTACGTAGTGCTCGCCTTTGTCTTGGTCGTACTCGTCTTTGTACAGTTCGAAAAATTCCTCGTTCTTCAATTCCTGTACGGCTTCGGTAAGAATCTTCTGATAAGTTTCGTAGCCCAGGTCGGCGATAAAACCGCTCTGCTCGGCTCCCAACAGGTTGCCCGCCCCGCGTATGTCGAGGTCTTGCATGGCCACATGTATCCCGCTTCCCAATTCGGAGAAGTTTTCGATGGCCTGCAATCTACGACGGGCTTCGGGACTAAGCAGGCTCAAGGGGGGTGACAGTAAGTAACAAAAGGCCTTACGGTTGCTTCGCCCAACGCGTCCGCGCAATTGGTGCAGGTCGCTTAAGCCGAAGTTGTGGGCGTTATTGATAATAATGGTGTTGGCGTTGGGGATGTCTATCCCGTTCTCTACAATGGTAGTGGCCAGCAGCACGTCGTATTCGTGATTGGCAAAGTCGGTAATGATTTGTTCCAATTTGCTCGGCTCCATCTGCCCGTGCCCAACGGCTACGCGAGCGTCGGGTATTTCGCGATGGATCAGGTCTTTCAGTTCGGTCAGGTTCGATATGCGGTTATTCACGAAGAACACCTGCCCGTTGCGGCTCATCTCGAAGTTGACAGCCTCGCGGATAATATCGGCGCCAAAGCGGTGAACCTCAGTCTGAATGGGATAACGGTTGGGCGGAGGAGTGGAAATGTTCGACAAATCGCGTGCCCCCATCAGGCTGAATTGCAGCGTACGCGGTATGGGCGTGGCGGTAAGGGTAAGCGTGTCGACATTGGTTTTCAGTTGTTTCAACTTCTCTTTTACGCCTACGCCGAATTTCTGTTCCTCATCGACAATCAGCAGCCCCAAGTCTTTGAATTGTACGTCTTTGCTGATAATGCGATGCGTGCCTATCAGTATGTCTATCTTTCCCTCCTTCAGGTCTTTCAGTATCTCTTTGGTCTCTTTGGCGGTGCGTGCCCGCGACAGGTACTCCACCCTTACGGGGAAGCTTTTTAGCCTATCCTTGAAGGTGTTGTAATGCTGGAAGGCGAGCAATGTAGTGGGCACAAGTACGGCTGCCTGCTTGCCGTCGGTATTGGCTTTGAAGGCTGCACGAACGGCTACTTCGGTTTTGCCAAAGCCTACGTCGCCGCACACTAAGCGGTCCATCGGGCGCGAACGTTCCATATCGGCCTTGATGTCGTTGGTGGTTTTCAGTTGGTCGGGGGTATCTTCGTAAATGAACGAAGCCTCCAGTTCCTGTTGCAAATAAGTATCGGGCGAGAAGGCAAAGCCCCGTTCATCCCTGCGTTTCGAGTAGAGCAATATCAAGTCTTTGGCAATGTCTTTTACCTTCTTTTTGGTCTTGTTCTTCACATTGTCCCAGGCGGGCGAACCGAGCTTGTTCAGCCGTGGCGCTTCATTGTCTTTCCCCTTGTATTTCGATATTTTATGTAAGGAATGAATGGGGACAAGAATAATATCGTCGTTGAGGAAGGTGATCTTTATCAACTCCTGCATCTTGCCGTTGATGTCGGTGCGAACCAGGCCCTGAAACTTGCCGATACCGTGGTCGATATGTACGATATAATCGCCCAATTGGAACTGTTGCAATTCTTTCAGCGACAGTGCAAACTTGCCCGAGCGTGCCCGGTCCGATTTCAGGTTATACTTGTGATAGCGGTCGAATAGCTGGTGGTCGGTATAAAGGCAAGCCTGCAAAGTGTTATCACTGAAGCCCTCGTGCAGGGTCATCAGCACGGGAGTAAAGTTGATATTATCGCCACGGTCGTCGAAGATGGCGCGGATGCGGTCTATCTGCTTTTGGTTATTGCTCAATATATAGATGGTATAACCTTCGTCTATCTTCTCCTTAAATGAGGAGGCTACCAGGTCGAAGTTCTTCCCGAACGAGGGCTGAGGTTCGGTAGAGAACTCGATAAGTGAATAGTTTTTCGCCTCGTCGTTGGCGTATGGATTGCCCAAATGTATCTTGGTGTAGCCTTCGGCCGATTGTTTCAACTTGTCAGACGGGGTAAGGAAGAGGCGTATCTCATCGAGCGAGGAGAAGGTCTCTTCATTCACCAGGCTCGGCTCTTCGTTCCACAGCGAGTAGGCCTTCTCATACACCCAATCTTCTTTTTTATATATAAGGATGGTTTTTTCTTTCGTAAGATAGGAGAAAATGCTCGTATCGGCCTCGCCCGCCTGCCCAGAGATGATGGAGATAGACCCAAGTTCCTCTTTCGAGAGCTGGGTTTCCACGTCGAAACTGCGGATGCTTTCTATCTCATCGCCAAAAAAGTCGATGCGGTAAGGGTATTCGTTCGAGAAAGAAAACACGTCGATAATGGAGCCGCGCACGGCGTATTGCCCTGGCTCATACACATAGTCCACCCGTTCGAAGCCGTAGGAATCGAGCACATTAGCCACAAACAGACTGTCTATCTTCTCGTCTTTGTTAATGTGAAGTGTATTGCGACTGAGGTTGTTGTTCGAAACCACCTTCTCGGCCAAGGCCTCGGGGTGGGTAACGATAATCAGCGGCTCGAAGGAGCCGTTAAGCCTGCTCAATACCTCGGTGCGGAGTATCTCGCTGGCTGGGTCGCGCTGCCCGTACTTGATATTCCGTTTGTATCCCGAAGGAAAGAATAATACCTGCTCCTCGCCCAACAGTTGAGAGCAATCGTG
>DAIREI010000253.1:0-3464 GCA_036795675.1 Bacteroidales bacterium | reverse complement strand
ATTTTATATGACGTCCTCTTCCGATTTCTAAGGACGCAATTTGCGTCCTTAAAGAATTATATTCTTCTCGTGTGAGTTCAAACATAAAATCAGTAGGAAATCTTCTGATATTACGTCGGACAGCTTCTTTCAATCGCTTTGTTTCTGTTCCATACATTTCTGCTAAGTCAAAGTCCAGCATTACTTTGTGTCCTCTTATCTCATAAATTCGATTACGGATCAATTGCAATTCCATAGTTATATGTCTGTTATAGTTTTAGGTTAATTTAGCTTATCTCTAAGGTCACAATTTGTGACCTTGAACGTTTAGTTCGCTTTCGCAATTCTCAATATGTATTCAATATCTCCATAACTATACCCAAAGAGAAATAGCATAAATCACCCTTGTATGGTACCTTATCTCCTCGTACGGCCCAAGGGATATATAATGCACGGGCATTTATACCGAAACAAAATCCTGTACCATACTCGTTAAACGTATTTTTAGTGATAAAACGATAGGTTATGTTTAACCCTATTGCGGGTGAAAATTGAGGATTAACGTCAAATTGCTTCAGGTAGGGATACTCCTTCATCTCTTTGGTGGAAGGCCTGCATTCCGAAAGTATTAAGCCGGCAAAAGGTGTTATTCTGAAGCGGATATTCGGATAGATATTATACCCCACATTCAATCCGTAAGAAAAAAACGAAGCTTCTTTTCCTTTTTCCCAAATATTGCCATCATCAGATAGGATATCATGTTTTAGCTTTCCCGCAGTTCCACTTATGGAAATGAAATAGGCCATCTTATTTTTATAGTAATTCAAGGACATCGTCCCTCCAAGTTCGTACTTGAAGAAATCATTTAGATTTCCCGAAGTGACTGGTAATCCAAAACCTCCGTATAAACCCAATGCGGCAGGTCTTTCTTGGCAATGCACCGGTTGCGAAAAGAAAAATAGCAACAATGCCATGAACCCAACACATCTTGTAGCAATATTCATAATAAGGAACTCTTATCTCTTAGTTCTTCACTCTTATCTTTACTTATATTCGTCCCAACTCTTTATGGGGATGTTCTCCATATCTATCTCACAGAAGGCATGGATGAATGCCGATGCCAGGCGCGAGTTGGTGAAGAGGGGAACATTGAAGTCGACGGCGCTGCGGCGTATCTTGTAGCCGTTGGTCAACTCGCCTTGCGATAGGTTCTTGGGAATGTTAACCACCAAGTCTATTTTTTTTTCGCGTATCATCTCCAGAGCGTTGGGTTTGCCGTCTTCGCTGGGCTGGTAGATGTGGATGGACGGCACGCCGTTATCTGCGAGGAACCTGTGCGTCCCTTCCGTAGCGTAGATGTTGTATCCCTTGCTTGATAATAATCGGCAGGACTCCAAAAGATCGAGTTTGGAGCGGGTGGGGCCGCTGGATATGAGGATGTTCTTGCGGGGGATACGCATCCCAACCGAAAGCATGGCCTTGAGTATGGCTTCGTAGTTGTCGTCGCCTATGCAACCCACTTCGCCTGTGGAGGCCATGTCTACGCCCAATACGGGGTCGGCCTTCTGCAAGCGCGAGAAGGAGAACTGCGAGGCTTTTATCCCCACATAGTCCAAATCGAATTCGTTCTTCTCGGGTTTCTCCACTTTCTCGCCGAGCATTACCCTGGTGGCCAATTCGATGAAGTTAATCTTCAGAACCTTCGATACAAAGGGGAAGCTGCGTGATGCCCTCAGGTTACACTCAATCACCTTGATGTCATTGTCCTTGGCTAAGAACTGAATATTGAACGGCCCTGTAATCTGCAAGGCCTGTGCTATCTCGCGGGCTATCTTCTTTATTCTTCTGAAGGTTTCTACATAGAGCTTCTGCGGGGGGAACTGGATGGTTGCGTCGCCCGAGTGCACGCCTGCAAACTCGATGTGTTCCGATATGGCGTAAGAGACCAATTCGCCTTGGTTGGCTACCGCGTCTAACTCTATCTCCTTAGCGTTCTCAATAAATTCGCTCACCACTACGGGGTGCTTCTGCGATACATTGGCCGCCACCTTGAGGAAGGTTTCCAATTCGGCTTGGTTGGAGCAGACATTCATCGCCGCACCCGACAGTACGTACGACGGACGAACCAGCACGGGGAAACCCACTTCATCGACAAACTTATTGATGTCTGATAGCGAACTTAGTTCCCTCCATTTGGGTTGGTCGATACCGAGGCGATCGAGCATGGACGAGAACTTATGGCGGTCTTCTGCATTGTCAATCATCTTAGCGGAAGTCCCTAAGATGGGTACGCCCTCTTTAGCCAATTGCAAGGCCAGGTTATTAGGAATCTGTCCACCCATCGAAAGCACTACGCCGTGCGGGTTTTCCAGTTCGATGATGTCCATCACCCGTTCGTTGGTCAACTCGTCGAAATAGAGGCGGTCGCACATATCGTAGTCGGTGGAAACCGTTTCGGGGTTGTAGTTAATCATCACGCCTCGCCACCCGCGCTTGCGAATGGTTTCCAAGGCATTAACCGAACACCAGTCAAACTCTACACTGCTACCTATGCGGTAAGCGCCCGAGCCTAACACGATAACCGATTTATGGTCGCCCGTATAATTCACGTCATTCTCCGTACCATTATAAGTAAGGTATAAGTAGTTGGTCTTCGCTGGATATTCCGCTGCCAAGGTGTCTATCTGCTTCACCACGGGCACGATGCCCAAGGCTTTCCTGTGGTTGCGCAATTCCCCGCGTTGATCGGTGGCGATATCGGAATCCTTGTACAGCAACTTGGTTATCTGAAAGTCGGAGAAGCCTTTCTGCTTAGCATAGCGAAGCAAATCTTCGGGCAGTTCGGCTATCGAATTATAATGTTCTATCTTCTTCGAGGTATTATGTATCAGTTCCAACTTGTTGAGGAACCACATATCAATCTTGGTGAGTTCATGTATGCGCTCGGCCGAATAGCCCGCTTCAAAGGCTTGCGCGATAATGAAGATGCGCTTGTCGGTAGGTTCGGATAAAGCTCTGTCTATGTCTTCCACTTCCAGGTCTTTGTTGGCTACGAAGCCGTGCATGCCTTGGGCAATCATCCGAAGGCCTTTCTGCATCACCTCTTCAAAGCTGCGACCGATAGACATGACCTCACCGACCGATTTCATGCTGGAACCAATCTCGTGCGACACGCCGTGGAATTTGCCTAAGTCCCAGCGCGGTATCTTGCACACAATATAGTCGAGAGCAGGCTCGAAGAAAGCGGGAGTAGTCTTGGTAACGGTGTTCTTCAATTCCTGCAAGCCGTATCCCAAAGCCAGCTTGGCGGCGATGAAAGCCAGCGGGTAGCCCGTAGCCTTCGATGCCAGGGCCGACGAGCGGCTCAGGCGGGCGTTCACCTCTATCACGCGGTAGTCCTCCGAAGCAGTGTCGAAAGCGAATTGTACGTTACATTCGCCCACGATGCCCACATGGCGTATGATGCGGATAGAAAGTTCGCGAAG
>DAIREI010000252.1:0-3473 GCA_036795675.1 Bacteroidales bacterium | reverse complement strand
GAAGATAACCCGCAAATTGCCCGAGGTTTTGTTCGAATACAATCACCTTTTTATATCGTGTCAATATCTCTTCGGCGTTTTTAGGCAGGGGATTAATGTATTTGAAATGGGTGAAAGCCACTTTCTTACCCTGATACTTTAACTTTTCCACAGCTTCAAACAAATGGCCGTAGGTACCTCCCCAACCTACAACGAGCAAGTCGGAGCCGGTATCGCCCCGCACTTCTTGTTCGGGGATAACGTCGGCTATTTTATCTATCTTAGCCTGACGGGTACGAACCATCAGGTCGTGGTTTTCCGGTTCGGTTGAGATAATGCCCGTGTAGTAGTTCTTCTCCAATCCGCCTATGCGATGCTGAAAGTCTTCCGTGCCGGGAATGGCCCAATAGCGTACATCGGTTTCGAGGTTTCTTAAGTAAGGCGTCCAATTATCCCGCATGTCGGGGGTGACATAGGGTGGATTGATAGCCGGGTATTCTTCCGGTTCGGGAATGCGCCAGGCCGACGAGCCGATGGCTATATAGCCATCGGTGAGCAATACCACCGGCGTCATGTGTTCGAGTGCGAGTTTGGAAGCCCAATACGCCGAGTCGAAGCAATCGGTAGGAGAGAGGGCAGCCATAACCACGGCAGGGCTTTCGCCGTTTCTGCCATAGAGTGCCTGGAGTAAATCGGTTTGTTCGCTTTTGGTAGGCATTCCGGTAGAAGGGCCTGAACGTTGCACATCTACTACTACTAAGGGAATCTCGGCAATCACGGCCAGGCCGATGGCTTCGCTTTTCAATGCCAACCCCGGCCCCGAAGTGGTTGTTGCGGCCAGGCTCCCGGCAAAAGAAGCTCCTATGGCGGTGCATATACCGGCTATCTCGTCTTCGGTTTGCATCACCTTAACCCCAAGCTGTTTCAGTGCAGCCAGGTCTTGCATGATTTCCGTAGCGGGAGTAATAGGATAGGAGCCTAAGAAGAGTTGCAGTCCGGCCTTTTCGGCAGCGGCAACCAATCCGTAGGCAGTGGCTTTATTTCCGTTTACATCCATATATACCCCTTTGGGTTGGCTGGTAGTCTCGATACGATAGGTAGATACCGATGCGTGGATATTGTGTCCGTAATTATAGCCTGCCTGCAATACCAGCAAATTGGCTTGCAAGGTTTCGGGCTTCTTCCCGAACTTGGCTTTAATTAGCCGTTCAATCAATTCGATAGGACGGTTGAATAGCCAGCATACCAAGCCCAGGGCAAAGATATTACGGCTTCGCAGGGCTTGTTTGTTGTCGCAAAGTCCTTCTACGCTATCTTTACTCATCTGGGTAATGGCAGCGCCTACTTGTTGTACGCTATTCAGTCCCAGTTCTTCGAAAGGCGAATCGGTGGCGAACAGGGCGCGCTCCAGGTCGGGCGGTTGGAAAGAATCGGTATCGTATATGACTACCGCGTTGGGTTTGATATGTTTGGCGTTTACTTTCAGTGCGGCGGGGTTCATTGCAACAAGTATATCGGCCTTATCGCCAGGAGTATACACATGATGTGAACCTAATTGCACCTTGAAGCCCGATACACCGCTCAATGTTCCGTGCGGCGCCCTTATCTCGGCAGGAAAATCGGGAAAGGTAATAATCTCGTTGCCTAATTCGGCCGATAGATTGGAGAAAAGGGTTCCGACTAATTGCATACCGTCGCCCGAATCGCCGGAGAAGAGAATCACAATATTCTCTACCTCTTTAATTTGTGTGGTTAGAGCCATGGTTATTTTCTTACTGCGTTGAAAATAAGTTATAATAATTACAGGGGCAAAGGTAGTTAAAATAATTATGAATTATGAATTATAAAATATGAATGAATTATTAGTTATAGACTATTAATCATTCGCACTACGCATAGTGTAATTTTGAATCTTGAAATTAATCGCAAAGCGATTAATATTTTAGGCTCCCAACCCCCTAAAGGGGGCTAAAAGCCCTCAAGTCCCCTTCAAGGGATTTAGGGGCAAAGCGATTAAAACACCGAAAGGAACAACCCTATATCATTAGCAGGCAGGTTGTAATGACGAGCCACATAGCTATTCACCAATTTACCGGAATACATATACAGCCCCGAACGGAAGCCTCTGTCTGACTGGGCAATACGGGCTATCTCGCCCAACTCGCCCAAGTGAAGCGTAAGCGGAGTGAATATGTTGCTTAATGCCATGGAAGTGGTACGGGCCACACGCGAACTAAGATTGGGTACGCAGTAATGGATAACGTTGTGCTTGACAAATATAGTGGGATGCCCGGCAGGTAAGAAGCTCGTAGTCTCGAAGCATCCGCCTTGATTAACGCGCAAGTCGATAATAACGGCGCCGTCTTTCATCGTCTTTACGGCATCTTCCGAAATGATGTATCTAACGGGGTCGTTGATATAGCTCATGGCTCCGATCACCACGTCGGCCGATTTGAGCGCATTAACCAGCACATTGGGTTGGAATACCGAGGTAAAGAGCGAGCGCCCCAGGTTGTTTTGCAGTTTGCGTAGTTTTTCTATATTGCTGTCGAATATCTTAATCTCGGCTCCAAGCGCCAGGGCGGCTCTGGTAGCTACCGTTCCGGCTACGCCCGCGCCCATAATTACTACTTCGGCCGGCGATACCCCAGGCACACCTCCCATCAGCACTCCTTTGCCCCCTTGATCATTACTGAGCAACTCGGAGGCTACCGATACCGATGCGGCGCCCTCTATTTCGGATATAGTGTCGCTTACCGGGAAAGTGAGTCCGTCGGAAGTCATCAGTTCATAACCCACAGCATTGATTTGCTTGTTCGACATGGCTTTTATCGCCTCTGCCGACAGCTCGGAGAGTGACAGCATCGAACAGACAGTAAGCCGGTTCTTCATCAATTCTACTTCGCTTTCGGTGGGCGGGGCAATCTTAAAGATCAGGTCGCAACGGTAAACTTCTTCCTCGGAAGATACGATACGGGCGCCTGCTTCGGAGTACTTGTTGTCGCTATAATTAATGCCTTTGCCTGCTCCCTCTTGCATGATGACCTGATGGCCGGCATCAACCAGCATGTCTACCGCTTCGGGCGTGAAGGCCAATCGTTTTTCCGATTCCTGTTTTTCTTTGGGTATGCCGATAGTGAATGACTTCCGCTTGCTTGGCGTTTCTTTGGTTTGCTCTTGCGGTACAGCTGCCGATTCATGTAGTTGCTTCTTAGTCATTTTCATAATGCTTTTTGTGATAATAAAGAGATCAAATAGTCGACCGTAGCAATCAGATCCTTCTCGGTAGTCATTGCTTCCGTGTCGTAAATATAGGCAGCCTGCTGGTAAAAGTTCTCTCTGCCGTTCAGGCTATTGCAGATAAAGTCTTTCAATTCGTTTGTCGATTTGTCTTTAATTAAAGGACGTTTGTTCTTTGCCTTGTTCAGCCTTTCGGCCAATGTGCCTGCACTTGTTTTCAGGTAGATGGTTTCGCCTGTACCGAGCATCAACTC
>DAIREI010000251.1:0-3483 GCA_036795675.1 Bacteroidales bacterium | reverse complement strand
TTTAGGGGCAATAAGCGATTTTTATATTAATTCCTTATTTTTAATCACTCATGGCAACTTATTGATTATAAGCATAGAGTATCTGATGAGTAGGCGATTTCTCAGTCTAATCTTAGGTGTTTATTAATAAGAGATACTATTTTTGGTAAGCGAATCACAACTCGCGTTTTTATGACCTTTGATTTTTTAACAAATAACTATTCATTTATTATGAGGAAGAATTACTTATTATTTGTGCTTGTATTAGCAACAATGTTTAGCGCGAAAACTTACGCGCAAGTGTGGGAACCCGTAGGAAACCCCGAAGGTATTACCGAGGGTTCGGGAGGCTATCCTTACATTAGTGTTGACAACAACAACAACTACTATGTAAGTATTGGCTCGGGAGCTGTTCTTATCTACGACTTCGACAACGACTCTTGGGGAGCACTCGGAAATTTAGACAATCCTACTTCAATTGTGGAAGGTGCCAACACCTTCGCTACTTCTGTAGCATCTTCGGTTACCGAAGATGGAACTTTCTATTATGTATTCCGTTATGCCGGACCGAACTGGGCTTATCCGGCCACTGGTATCATGTACAAGAACAACCAATGGTCGCAATTGCCCAGCTTCTCCGAAGCATCGGTTGCTTATCAGACCTTGGCTGTAACGGATGACAACAAACTCATCGTTTTCAACAACGAAGGCAACGGTTTAGTGCAGATCTTTGACGGAGAAAGCTGGCGTCAGATCGGCGATAAAGGATTTCCAGGCGGAACCATAGTCTATCCTAATTTGAAAATCGACAGCGAAGGTAACCTGTATGCCGCAGTGGTTAGAGGCTCTAATTTGAGAGTATTCAAAAACCATATCGACGGAACGGAAGAAGATGCATGGGTTCCTGTAAGCGCTGATGAAGACATGAACGTAAAAACGGGCGTAGCCGGATCGGAAAGATATACCATGACAATGGTAATTGACCCCGACGATAATATTTTCGTTCAGTACGTGTCGAACGCAAATAAAAAACTAAATGTGATAAAATACGACGGTACAAGCTGGGAGCAATTGGGTGACGAAGATTTCTCGCCCGGACGCGTACAACACACCGCCATGACCTTAGATGCTTTCGGCTCACCTTGCATTGTTGCCAGTAATTGGGAAGACGAAAATTGGCTTCAAAATTATGTAATGAAATATAATCCCGACGAAAACACTTGGGGACGCTTAGGCGAAGGCTTTATCTCTGATGGACAATCCAAGCTATACAACTCTATTGTACTTGACAGAAGAGGAAATCTCTTTGTGGCTTATGCCGATGATGCTTGGGAAAACAAGCTGATGGTAAGAATGATCGACATGGAAAAGCCTGGCGCCGCCGAAGTGCTGGTTTCTACCGAAGATGATGTACCTTTTGAAATAACAGAAGACGATGGAACGCTGCAATTGCTAGCCGAAGTACTTCCCGCCATGGCCAATCAGGAAATCGTATGGAGTATAGTAGAAGGAGCGAACAAAGCCGTAGTCACCAAGACAGGTCTGGTAATTGCCATCACAAGCAATGGCACTGTAAAGGTAAAGGCTACATCGGCCGAGAACAGTTCTATCTACACCGAGGTAGACGTTGAAATCACCAACCAAATAAGTGACGTGATGCCCGAACAAGTAACTATCAGCTTTGAAGAAGGCGTACGATTCACCGATATTATGAATATAGGAGAAACCATGCAACTTTATGCCAGCGCAACCCCGGCAACAGCCGACCAATACGTGACTTGGTCCGTAGCTGAAGGCGGCGAATTTGCCAGTGTAGATGAAGACGGTTTGGTAACCGGTTTGGCTCAAGGAGTAGCCAGAGTACAAGCCACCATGGGCAACAAGAATGCCGTGGTGGTAATTTCGGTGTTCGAAAATGGTGTAAACCAACAAACTAATTGGGATTACTCTAGTACCGGAATAGATATAGCAAATGCCAGACAAGCCGATGACTTTATTGTGGAAGACGGCAAAGTGTTCACTCTAAACAAAGTATGGATTCGTGTAAATAGAGCTTATTACAACTCTACCGCTTTCGTTACTACGGTTGATTTGAATTTCTTTATGGACTACAACGGCGCCCCAGGAAGAGAAATAATTTCGGTAAAAGGCATCGTTCCTGCTTCTCAAAGAGAAACTGACAGCAGCATATTAGTTGAACTGATCTTGCCCGAAGCTATCGATTTCACAGCAGGAGGGTATTGGATGAATCCGATGGTTACTGCCACAGACGGTAGTTCTCTTTATTGGCCGACTACCACGAATACTATCGGCTCGGGCTGGCATATCGGTGTAGGAGAAGACGGATGGGAAATACCAACTTCTGTAGGCGAACCGATTATAAGTGATATGCTGTTCAATCTGGTCGGCAACACCCGTGATTTGGTGAAAGAAGTACGCATCAATACCGTAGTGTTCGATAATAACCGCTATACTCCCGTGAAACAATTTGAAGGCAAAAATGCTATCACTGTTCAAGTAGAGAACAAGGGAAAATATACCGAGAAACCCGCCATAATTATCGACCGCGACGGATTTGAGGTAGCCAACCAAACGATAGAAATCGATGCTAACGAAATTCAAGACGTAGCCGTTACCGTAGTATTGGAAGATCTTGAAATCGGCGACCTGAGATTCGGTTACAGCGTTCACCTTAATGGTGACGAAAACCTCTTTAATAACACATTCAGCACCTTTACGCAATTGTCTGACTCTACATTCGTAGCCGACTACCTGGATGCACTGCCCATCCCCGAAGCACTCGGATACAACTCGGGACAAATGTCGATTGGTAATATCTTTACCTTGACGAAAGAAGCCGACATGACTTCTGTGGACGTTTTGTTCTTGCACAACGCAGAAGTAGCTGACCAATCGAATGATGATGTAGCCATCACTGTTCATAAAGTAAATGCAGAATACGTAATAGACGAAACACCCGTGGTTTATTACGAATTCAAGAGAGGAGCCGGCAACGAGTTCATGACCATTATGCTCCCCGAAGCCGTGACTATCGAACCGGGACGTTATTTCTTCGCCGTTCGTCAGTTGTCGACCGTTAGCAATATGCGTATTGCCGTCGACTGCGCAGGAGGTGCTTGTTACTGGGCAGCAGGAGACGCCCTTCAACTGGGAGGAAGCCCCAACTATGCTTACGGATCTCCGCACGTACGTCCTAACTTTGGAGAAGTAGGCGGTGACGTTGGAATCAACGATGTTCAAATCGTTGGCGAAGTAAGCGTATTCCCCAACCCGGTAGTGGATGTATTGTCTGTTACTTCCGAATACGGAATTAAGAAAGTATCGATATTCGATGTTACCGGAGCGCAAGTTTACAGCACTTCGCTAATGAATACCAACGAGCATAAGATAAACGTGGACGGCTATGCTTCGGGAGTCTACTTCTTGAAAGTAGTATCTAACGGAAATGAAAGCACGCACAAGTTTATAAAAAAGTAAGACATG
>DAIREI010000250.1:0-3506 GCA_036795675.1 Bacteroidales bacterium | reverse complement strand
GCAGCTCTAATGCTTGGCTCGGGCAACTCCATTTCGCTACGGCTGATTCCGTAAGCCTCGGCCGTTCGGGGCATAAGCCCCATCAATCCTATGGCTCCGGCCCACGATTCGCGATCGGTATAGAACTTTGATTCCTGATAGGCTATGGATGCCAGCAAGCGCCAATCCCAGTCTATCGTGGCGGCATATTGCTTAAAGAAATCATCGAAATGCGATATTTGCCCCGGTCCTAAAACAGGAGCGGGGGCATCACCGGGCATCTTGCTCAGCTCGAAGTAGCGCTTGGTTCGCGCCTTGTACAGGCCGGTATGTTGGTTCTTTTCAAACCAATCGGTTACCACGTAAGTAAGTATGGGCATGTCTTTCCTTGTTGCCCACGACGAACGCTGAGGGTGGCTTACTTTCAGGCCAATGTCTATATTGGAAAAGTAAGTTTTGCTTAGCCTGGCCAGGCTGCCGTCGCTTATTGTATAAGGGATACGCCCATCCGAGACCATTTCTATCAAATCTTCGGTGGTAATGGTATCCTTTTCTATAATATGAATATCAATGCCACCGCCTATCTCATCGTTGAGGTTTAGCAGGCGACGATGGTGTTTGCTGTCGTGAATCACCCAAACGTCTTTATTCAGCAAACCGGTTACATCAGTCAAAATAGCTGCTTTTTCTTTATTGGGTTGCACCAATACCTGCTCTGTTATTACCTCACGTCCGCAATAACTATATTTCTCTTTTCCTTCTAAAGTAAGAGGCAGATTGTATGCAATAAGATCGACCACACAAGAATTGAGCAATTCGTACAACTTAGCTTCATTATTTGCCACCGTAAGATTGAGCTTCAACCCATTGGCCTGGCAAAAACTTTGAATCAACTCATACTCGTATCCCATTTCTTCTCCTTTGTAATCGAAATAAGTGGTGGAACCGGGTAGTGTAGCTACGTTAATCTCTCCCCTTTCCTTTATCTGATCAAGATCCCAATGGACAAGCGTTACCTCTTTTTCTCTTTTACAAGAGGTGAATAGTAAGGATAAACAAAGAAGTAAGGCTAATGCCGTAGTTGGTCTTATCATGCAAATTAAGGATTAAAGCTCGTAAATAATACGGTCGAGAATAAAGGGGATGTCTGCTTCTTTTATTCCGGCCTCGAGCAAATCGTGAATGTCGGCGGTAAATGCCTCTGCAAACTTCACCTGATTATTACCAGGCGATCGTATCGACATGGTATAGCGCTCAATCGCCTCTTCCATTTTACCGGCAACCAACGAGGCATGCCCGGCATTGAGGTAATCGGTGGCGTTGGGGTTATCTTTTATTATCCGGCCGTAATAATCCAGGGCCTGATCGTATTTTCCCGTAAGGAACGAGCACCAGGCAATAGGGCGCCAGGCTTTAGTACTGTCCGAATCGAGGTACTCCACCTTGAAGTAGCACTTCAATGCTTCGTCGTAATCTTTCAATTCGAGGTAACAATGGCCGATATTTAATTGTAGAGACAGGTTATCCGGATTCAGTTTTTCTGCTTTGCGGTAATAGATCAGCGCATCCTCGGGTTTCTTGAGCAGGCGATAGCAATGCGCCAGTTTCTTTATTACCCAGGTATTATTCGGATTCAATATCTCGGCCCGCGAATAAAGCTCTACAGCCTCTTCCAAGTTGCCCGATTGCTGCAAGCAATAGCCCCGTTTCTGGTACAAAACGTCATTGTCGGGGTCGCTCTTCAGTAATATCTCAAACAACTCGGAGGATTCTTCGTAGTGATTCTTATTGAAGTAGTACTCGCCTATCACCTTCAGGTCGTCGGGCGAATTGATTATCTCGAAGATAGAAGGAATCTGGTAGAACTCCTGCGAGGCTTCGAATATATCGTCGAAGTCTTTCTTACGGCTAAAGAGTTTATAGAAGCGATACAAGTCTTGTATGTATTGGCGGGTAATCACCCCAACCTTCTTCGATTCGCTAATCTTCTCCTCTTTCAGCATCTCCTGCACTGCCGACGATTCGCTCGAAAATTGGTTTACCATCATCTTGCGGTAATCCTCCGGCATCTGCGAGAGCGACCAAAAGAAGGAGTATTTATCCGAATTGCACATCATAGAAGAGGCTTCCAGTATTTTGGCAAAATCGCGGTAAGCCTTATTATCTAAGTATTGGGCAGGCGTATGGAAAGGGACGAACCAGTTGCTTATCTCGCTAAAAAAGGGATAATTCTTCAGGTGCGAGAAGGAGGAGTGCATCACATCAGCCCCTTCCAACTGAAGTTCGGTTATCTCTTGAAACTGGTCTTGCAGCCCTTCGTCTTTGATAATTTTCTCCCATTCGGGGTTCTTATCATCCATGCCGGTGTCCTTTATTATCTCGTCGATACGGAACTTATTGTGCAGGCGCGGCCCCATCTTCATCATCTTGGGCAGCAATTCGTCCTTTATCTTCTTCGATATCTTCTCGGTTTCTTTACTCAAGATAAACTGAAGGAGGATATGCCGCACGCTCTTCACAAACGAAGCGTCTTCCGACAGGTGCTGAAGGCGGCTTGTTAAGGTATGGAAGAGAGGTAGGCGTTTGTCGTACTTACGCAAAAAAAGCAGGATGCCCGTGATGCTTCGTTGGCGTATCTCTTCGCTGCTTGATTGGGCGGCTTCGAACAAGAGCATGGCTTTTTGTTCGTCGAAGACTTCCATCAGGTTCAGGGTAACGGCCGAGATAATCAATGAGGGAATAGAAACGGGATTAAGCGGATTCTTTACTACGCTATCCCAGGCCTTGCGGGTATCGCTGTTCCAATGCCCGCCCAAGTAAACCGACTTAAATATCTTTCTTGATAAATCTTCCAGTTTCTTCTCCAAGGCTATCTGTTCGGCATTTGCCTCGTCCTCCAAAAGGTTTAGCAACTCCAACTTACTTACAACATGGTCTAATTCATCTATCAAATCGGCAGGCGCCATCTCTTGATGCGAATAGGTGATGGAGCGACGGTAATCGTAGAAGTATGAGGAAGTATGGATGGTCTTCAGTTCGAGTTCCAGCACATCGCTTATCTGATAGAGCGACTTTACTATATCGTCGTATATCTTCTCGCGCTGCGGGTCGTCAATGCCTTCGGTCAGGTAGGAAAGCATACGCTTGTAATTCTCTTCAAGTTCGAATAAATTCTCTCTCACTTGCCAATTCTGAAGTTGAAGCGACAGGTAATTCAGTGACTCAAAAGCTTCTTTAAGCCTTTTGTTTTCGATAGATTGGTCGATCTTCTTTATGTAGGTATCTATTTCTTTCTGTGACATATTAGTCATACATCAAGAATTGTGCCGCCGGTAGCAGTTGCGACATAATGGCTGATACTCCTCCTTTTCGCCCAGCATTACCAACTTGTCTTCATCGCTCAGGCGATGGGAGTATCCGGCCAGCCTTCCGCATTCTACACAAATAGCGTGTACTTTCACCACATCGTCGGCAATAGCGCAGAGATCGGGTATGGGGCCGAAAGGATTCCCTTTGAAGTCCATATC
>DAIREI010000249.1:0-3513 GCA_036795675.1 Bacteroidales bacterium | reverse complement strand
GGAGGTGGAGTTTTTAATACGGAATATAACATGCGATAATTATCATCAAACAAAACAATGATAGCAAATTGCGTGCCGAGAGCCAGCGAATCATAAACCAGTCTAAGCCCGCTTTCTTGTAGCCTTCCCAATTGCCCATGGGGCCGAGCCACCATTTGGGTTCAAAACTGCGGTCGGGGTTGTCTACAAATTGTTTCATCAGGTAATGCTGATAGATGGCGGTAGGCAGCGTAAGCAATGCCAGTAAATAATAGGGACTAAGAAACTTGGCAATTACTCCCGCCACCACAATAATATAAGGACTATACACAATAATGCTGTGCAAGATAAGCATACGGCTCTTTTTCCCCAACAAGACGGCCAAGGTCATCTTGCCCACCTCTTTGTCAGGCTCATAGTCCATAATGGCGTGCGAGTATACGATGTTCATCACCAGCATCCCCACGGGTATGGAGACAAACAGTACCGAGTTGTTCCAATGTCCGCAGGCGGCGTAGTACACACCCGCCATCAGCAAGGGGCCGAATACAATGCCTATTACCAACTCGCCCAAGCCGTGATAAGACAGGCGCAAGGGAGGCCCAGAGTACGATATGCCGATAACAGCCGTAGCAATAGCCAACCACAAGATAAAGTTGCCGCGGAAGTGCCAGATTACCGCGCCTATGGCCAAAGCAATCACCCCGAAGATGATACAGACCGTGAGCAATTGCTTCATCGTGGCCTGCCCCGAGGTGAGGTAGTCGCATTTGGATATGCGGGCGCGGAAGCCTTTGCGGTTCAAGGTGTCGCGGTAGCCTGATTCCTTTACTTTATAATCGAAGTAGTCGTCGAAAAGGTTCATGCCCAGGTGCCCCGCCATTACTCCTATTACAGCTAATAAGCCGAGCCAGATATTAAATCCATCAATGCGCGAAGCCATACAAACAGCCAGAATGGAAGGCAGTAAACTCTGCGGCAAAGCAATCCATCGGGCGTTGAACAGCCAAGTGTGGATGATATTCATAAGAATTGGTGTAAATTAGAACGGCAAAGATACGAAATCAATTTATCATACTTGGTGTTTTTGAATTTATTAAATCTTTCCCTAATCGTGGCATTGGCGACGAAACCCTACAATAATGAAGAATAAGGGCAAAAGGATACCCTGGAAAGCGTTCTTCTTTTCCCACACGCGCATAAACACATCCTGAGCCAGGTCAGAAGCTGTACTTTCGTCGCCGCAACGATAATAAATATAGCTGCTACCCTACCGCGTAGGGGTGTCTAAATGATAATAAAGTTCAAAGATAAAGACAATTAAATGATTTCACCAATTTTTAAGCCTTTATATAACTAAAGTATCTTTTAACTTTTAGCTCTTAGTTTTTAGTTCTACTTTTATTATCTTTGTATTTCCTATGACTGATTACTTAAATAAACTTAACCCCGAACAACTCGATTCCGTAGAAACCACCGAAGGCGCCATACGCGTCTTGGCCGGTGCCGGAACCGGGAAGACCCGCGCCTTAACTTCGCGCTACTGTTACCTGACCGACACCTTGGGCATAGCCCCGAAAAACATCTTATGTGTCACTTTTACCAATCGCGCAGCCAACGAAATGAAGCATCGCATAAGGGCTGTCTTGGGCGATATGGACTTGGCCTACATCTGCACTTTCCACGCGTTTTGCGTTCAACTGCTGAAGGAAGATATTCATGTGCTCAACTTTCCCAAGAACTTTATAATCCTCGACGTGGAAGACCAAAAGCAGATGCTATTGAAGATATTCGACGAGATGAACCTCACCTTGAAGGAGATGACGGTGAAGCGGCCCTGGATGAGATACTCGAGGCCCGGAAGCTTCACGCCATCGACTATATCGACTACATTTACGAACTGAACAACGAAGAACTAAAGGTCAAGTTTTTGCAAACGGCCGACCGCGACGAAGCCATCTTCCTGCGCTACCTCTACGAACAGAAGAAATGCTTCGGGTGCGACTTTAACGACATTATCAACTTTGCCTCTTATATATTGGAGCACTTCCCCCAAGTGCTGGACAAATGGCAGGAACGGATGCAATACGTGATGGTGGATGAGTTTCAGGATGTGAGTAAGCGGCAGTACGATATTGCCCGGATGCTCTCGGGCAAGCATGGCAACTTGTTTATCGTGGGCGACCCCGACCAGACGATTTACTCCTGGCGCGGTTCGCACGTAAAGCTCTTTCTCGACTTCGATAAGGTCTACCCCGATGCCAAAACCATCCTGTTGACGACCAATTACCGCTCCACACCCGAGATATTGAAGGCCTCGAACGAGTTGATTGAGAAGAATGTAATCCGATTTCCCAAAGTACTAAAACCGACGCTTTCATCGGGAGAATTGCCCCTGTACAACCATACCCGCAACGAGAAAGAGGAAGTGCAGTGGATTTTCGATGAAATCGACCAATTAATCAAGTCGGGAGTCTCATTAAATAAGATCGCCGTCCTCTACCGGGCGCATTACCTCACCCGCCCTTTAGAGGAATGTTTTATCAGCAAAGCATTATCTTACAAGATATTTAGCGGCATAGAGTTCTATGGGCGTAAGGAGATAAAGGACATCATCTGCTACCTGCGCATGCTTACCGCTGCCGACGATATGGCCTTTTTGCGTACCATCAACAACCCTTCGCGCAAGATAGGGAAGAAGAAAATCGCTTTCCTTAAAGATTACGCCGAGGCAAACAACATTTCACTCTATACCTCTCTGAGGGCGAACCTGTCTAACCCCCTGTTCCGGGGCACGGCGGCCTATCGTTATGTAGAGAGCATTGAGTTTGTAAAGCAGATTAAGGATGATCATAAGATGGGCGACATTATGCAGATGTTGCTCGACCGTAGCGGCTACGAAGAGTTCCTGCGCTTGCAGGGCGACCAGGAGCGGTTGGATAATGTGGCGGAGCTGAAACGCGCCATAGAGACTGTCGGGCAAGACGATGACGCCACGCTGGAGGACTTTTTGTCGCGCATTGCCCTGCTCACCAACCTTGACCATGAGGACGAACGGGAGTCGGTGAAACTGATGACTATCCACACCTCCAAGGGCATGGAGTTCCCTTATGTGTTCATCTGCGGACTGAACGAAGGCGTTTTCCCGAGCCGTAAAATCAATTCGCCCGAAGAGATGGACGAGGAGCGGCGCTTGGCCTACGTGGCCATGACAAGGGCGATGAACCGCCTCTATTTGTCGGACTCCGAAGGCTTGTCTAACGACGGCATATTCAAACTTCCCTCGCGCTTTATCTTTGATGCGGGCAAAGAGAACATCCACTTTGTGAAGGAGCTTGACCCCTACTTAGAGATACAGACCAAGAAAGTGGCTGCGGCTACTCCTTCTGATATCCATAGGCCCGGCGACCGCATAGAGCATCCCGTCTTTGGCAGCGGACTGATTACCGATATCAAGCCCAACGAATCGAGCTACTCCATTTTATTTGATAAGTTAAAGACAGTAAGGAACATACTATTTAGCGCGAAGCTGTT
>DAIREI010000248.1:0-3528 GCA_036795675.1 Bacteroidales bacterium | reverse complement strand
AAATAAGATTGGGGCAATTGCCGGCAATTATATTGCGACGCCATTACTTCACCATAGGCTCCGGCCGAACGGATAGCTATCAGGTCGCCGCGGTGCGCCTTACCGATGGCAGTATCCTTGGCAAAATAGTCGGACGATTCGCAGATGGGGCCTACAATGTCGTATGTTTCGGGCGCTTCATCGGAGGTTAGATTCTCTATCTTATGATAAGCCTGATAGAGCGCCGGACGAAGCAGCTCGGTAAAGCCGGCATCGAGAATGACAAATTGTTTTTCCGTCCCTTTCTTTACATACAATACCCGCGATATAAGCGTGCCGCACCGGCCAGTGATGGAGCGGCCGGGTTCGAAGTGGATTTGTTGCCCGGGCAATGCTTTAAAGTATTGATGGAATAGTGCGAAGTATTGTTCAAAGTTGGGAATAGGATGAGCATCGGGGTGTTCATAATCGATGCCAAGCCCTCCGCCGAAGTTTACATGGCGAAGGATGATGCCTTTGCCCGTCAGCTTCTCTTGTATCTCGTTTGCCCGAAGGCACAACGACCGGAAGGCATCCATATTCGTTATCTGCGACCCGATATGGAAGTGCATCCCCGATAACTTTATCGCCGGCAGATGGGGTAGGAGACGGAGTATTTCATCCAGTTGACCGAGATTGATGCCGAATTTATTCTCCTTCATCCCGGTAGTGATATGTTGATGGGTATGTGCGTCTATTTCGGGATTGATACGCAAAGCAACCGAAGCTGTTTTCCCTCGGGCGCCGGCCAATTCATTCATGACTTGCAACTCGGGGAGTGACTCTACGTTGAAACAAGCGATGTTGTTGTCCAATCCCAACTCAAGCTCCCAATCGGCTTTGCCTACTCCCGCAAAAACAATCTTGTCCGAAGGGAAGCCTGCTCCTAAGGTGGCCTGTATTTCCCCTCCGCTTACGCAATCGGCACCAAAGCCGGCATTGCGAATGAAAGATAAAATGCGAGGGTTGGCGTTCGCTTTCACAGCATAATGCAGATGATAACCATAGCGGTCTGCCGCACTTTTAGCTGCATTTAGCGTTTGCTTCAGTAGCGCCGTATCATAAAAATAAAAAGGAGTCCTTAACTCCTTAAATTTATTTATGGGGAATGTTTCTCTCATATCTGTCATAGCTATTAGCTGTTAGCTATTAGCTATTAGCCGTTAGTTAAATCTTTGAATCTTAAATCTTTGAATCGTGAGCTTATCAAAGCTCACTGTCAATCAGTTTGCCGCCGCTGCACCGTTTCACTTTGCCCGGAAAGTTCTGCACCAAATGATAATTGTGTGTAGTCATAATCACCGAGGTGCCGCTGTCGGCTATATCGTGCAGCAGTTGTACAATCTTGTGTCCTGTTTCGGGGTCGAGGTTACCGGTCGGCTCGTCGGCAAGTACAAGCTCGGGACGGTTCAGGAGCGCCCGTGCTATTACGATGCGCTGCTGTTCTCCACCCGATAGCTCGTGAGGCATCTTATAGCCCTTGCTTCCCATGCCCACCTGCTTCAGCGTCTCTTCTATACGGTTGGCGATGGCTGTTTTGTCTTTCCATCCCGTGGCTTTCAGCACAAAGCGCAGGTTCTTCTCTACCGACCGGTCGGTAAGCAGTTGGAAGTCCTGGAATACGATGCCTATCTTGCGCCGGAGGTAAGGAATCTCCCGGTTCTTTATCTTTCGCAGGTCGTAGTTGAAGACATGGGCGTAGCCGTCCTTTATGGGCATCTCGGCATAGATGGTCTTTAGCAGGGTACTCTTGCCCGAACCTACTTTTCCGATAATGTAGAGAAACTCGCCTTTGCGCTGCTCAAACGACACATCGCTGAGGATGATATGTTCGTCGCGGCATATCTCTACGTGTTCGTATCTTATCAGCACATCATCCATAATGTTTAGCGTTTAATGTTTAGTGTTTAGCGTTGGGTAGAGACGCAATGCATTGCGTCTCTACTTGGCAAACGCCACTGCCCGGGTTTCCCTTATCACGGTTATTTTTACCTGACCGGGATAGGTCATCTCGTCTTGTATCTTCTTGGCTATCTCGTTTGAGAGGCGTTCGGTGTCTACGTCGTTTATCTTGTCGGCTCCTACTATTACGCGCAACTCGCGGCCGGCTTGTATAGCGTAGGTCTTCACTACGCCGGGATAGGATAGAGCCAATTGTTCGAGGTCGTTAAGACGTTTGATGTAGGCTTCTACTATCTCGCGTCTTGCGCCGGGCCGTGCGCCCGAGATGGCGTCGCACACCTGTACTATCGGAGCCAGGAGGCTGGTCATTTCCGTCTCGTCGTGGTGAGCGCCGATGGCGTTTACAATATCGGGTTTCTCTTTGTATTTCTCGGCCAGCTTCATACCCAAGATAGCGTGTGGCAATTCCGGCTCGTCATCGGGCACCTTGCCTATATCGTGAAGCAATCCGGCTCTTTTCGCTTTCTTGGGGTTCAAGCCCAACTCCGAGGCCATTATGGCACACAGGTTGGCGGTTTCGCGCGAGTGTTGCAAGAGGTTTTGTCCATAAGAGGAGCGGTATTTCATACGACCTATCATGCGGATTAGTTCGGGATGCAAGCCGTGAATACCCAAGTCGATAGTGGTGCGCTTACCCGTTTCGATTATTTCTTCTTCCACTTGCTTGCGTACCTTGTTCACCACTTCTTCGATACGGGCGGGGTGGATGCGTCCGTCCTGCACCAATTGATGCAAGGCCAGGCGGGCAATCTCCCGTCTTACAGGGTCAAATCCCGACAGGATAATGGCTTCGGGTGTATCGTCGACAATGATTTCGATGCCCGTTGCGGCTTCCAAGGCACGTATGTTACGGCCTTCGCGTCCGATGATACGTCCTTTCATTTCGTCCGAATCGATATGGAATACCGTGATGGCGTTCTCTATGGCCGTTTCGGTAGCCACGCGCTGGATGGATTGAACCACAATCTTTTTGGCCTCTTTGTTGGCTGTCATCTTGGCCTCTTCCATCACCTCGTTAATGTAGGCCTGAGCATCGGTTTGCGCCTCATCTTTCAGCGATTGCGCCAAACGCTCTTTCGCTTCTTCGGCCGAAAGGCCCGACAGGGCTTCCAGCTTTTCTACTTCCTGCTTATGCGCTTTGTCTAGTTCTAGTTTTTTCTTTTCCACCAGTTCCAGTTGGCCTTCCAGGTTTTCGCGTACCACTTCCGTTTCCTTAGTCTTCTTTTGCACCTCTTCTTGCTTTTGCATCACAGCCATTTCGCGCTGTTTCAGTTTGGCTTCCTGCGATTGCAGTTTCGAGTTGCGAGCGCTTACCTGTTGCTCCAGTTCGGCCTTCATCGAGATGAACTTCTCTTTCACTTCAAGCAGCTTGTCTTTCTTTATCGTTTCGGCTTCTTTACGCGCTTCCTCAATGATTTGATTGCTGCGCGATTTCTTCGAGTAGTTTATCAATGCCCAGGTAGCCACCGCCCCTATGGCAAGACAAACAATTCCTACTATTACCATTATAGTTGTATCCATTCTTTACTGTAATTAATTAATATATTA
>DAIREI010000247.1:0-3551 GCA_036795675.1 Bacteroidales bacterium | reverse complement strand
CGCGAATATATAAGACTGGCGGGCTTCTCCGACATAGCTACCGTCTTTGCCAAAGGTGAGCCCTTGGGTGCTATATACGGCACAACCTATCAACGGGATGATAACGGGCAGATAATAATGGACGAATACGGCGACCCGAAAATAAACACCGAACTCACAAAAATAGGCGACCCAAATCCGCTCTTTACCTTGTCGTTGACACCTACCATTGGGTTTAACAATAAATACTTTCTCAGTCTATGGCTTGAATACAGGCACGGTGGCGACCGATGGAACGGAACACAGGCTTTCATGGATGGAAAGCCCTTTGGCGTGGGTGAAGATTATATAGAGAAGGCCTACTTCTTGCGTCTGTCCAATATCCAGTTCCGGTATGTACATAAATTTAAGAACAACTTCCTTGAGAGCCTTACAGTGGGGCTTAGCGGCAAAAACCTGTTTCTCGTCACGCAATACAAGGGGGTAGATCCGGCCTCGTCTCTTTTCGGATACGATCTGGGCTACGGACTCGACTTGTTTAACACCCCTACCCCATGTAGTTACTCCATTGCAATAACCCTTAGATATTAATCTGCCATGAAGAAAAAAATATACCTCCCCTTATGCCTGTTAGTGTCGCTGATATTTGTCGGCGCCACCCCCGACGATGTTGTTCAACGGCTGAAAGAAGCCTTATACGGTTTCAACAAAAAGTATCCTTCGGAGAAACTTTACATACAAACTGATAAGACCTATTATAAGCCGGGCGAATCAATCTGGTATAAAGGCTTTCTCAGCAATAGTACCGACAACAAACCTTCAAGCGTAAGCGATGTCGTGTACATCGAGTTGAGCGACCCTTGGGGTAATGTAGTGGAGCTACACGAACAGAATATAGTGAACGGAACTTTCGACGGTGCCTTCCGCTTATCACCCGATCGGCAAGAAGGGATTTATAAGATAACCGGCTATACAGCCTGGATGAAGAACTGGGGGAAAGAGGTTTTCTTCTCAAAAGAAATAACCGTGCAGAAAGTCATTACGCCTCGCTTGTTGCTCAAACTCGACTTCGAAAAGCGAGCCTATGGCGCCGGCGACGAGGTGGTGGCTAACCTGAAAGTGACTGACCTCAACAACGTAAAGACTACCGGCAGCAAGGTGAAATCGACCGTAAGGATTGGAGGAGTAGAATACAAGACGTTAGAAGCCAAATCGCAAGACGGCAAGGCAGTTGTACGTTTCAGCCTTCCCATCGACCTTGATACTGCAGACGGTATCCTGCAAATTGTAGTGAGCGAGAAAGGAGTCGAAGAATCCATCTCCCGCTCCATTCCTATTGTGATGAACAAGATACAGCTACAGTTCTTTCCCGAAGGCGGGGAATTCATTGCAGGAACAGAGAATAAGGTTGCCTTCGAAGCGCTGAACGAGTTCGGCAAAGGAGCTGACGTTAGCGGAGAAGTGGTAGACGACCGGGGTAATATCATAACCTCATTCGGCAGCTATCATCTGGGGATGGGCGCTTTCTCGTTTGCCCCTGATAAGGATCGTAAATACTATGCCCGTATCATCACTCCTGCCGGCAACGACGAGCTAAGAGAACTGCCTGCCGCGATGGATACCGGCTACTTGCTGTCTTTAGCCGAAAAGGATAAACACAGGCTTACTTGGAAGATATACTGCCCGACAAGCAACAAACTTACACTTATCGCCCATACGCAAGGCATTATTCAATACTCCAAGGTGCTATCGCTGAAAGCAGGAGAGAATAAAGTTGAGGTCAACACGAAAGACTTTCCTATGGGTATTGCCGTATTTACCTTGTTCGACGAGACCAAAGAAGTGGCCGAGCGTCTGGTATTCCTGAATCAGGAGAAGCAATTGAACATTAAGTTGAATACCAATAAGGAGTATTACGAGCCGGAAGAGAAAGTACGGCTCTCTATTGAAACGACTGATGATAAAGGCGCTCCCGTACAGGCTAATATCGGCTTGTCGGTAGTGGATGAGCAGCTATTGACTATGGCCGACGACAAACAGGACAACCTTTTGAGCTATATGTTGCTTTCGTCTGAACTGAAAGGCAAGATACAAGAACCCTCCTTCTACTTCGACCCCTATGAACCCAAAGCCACAGAATCCTTGGATTACCTGATACTTACCCGCGGTTGGCGGCGCTTCGTTTGGGAGAGTCTACTCTCGGGAGCACCGCCTGTAGAGATAAAAGAGATGGCCGAAAAGCTCAGTAGTGTATATGGTTATGTGTTGGACAAAGACGGGCAACCCATTCAGGCTGATGTTTATTTGATAGAATTCGGCGGGAGGAAACGCATTGCCAAGTTGAATACTACGCGTGAAGGTCACTTTGTTTTCCACAATGTAGATATAGCCGAGGGCATTCATGTGTCAACGAAACTACCCAACCGGGTGTTTCTGATAAAAGAAAATCCGGTTGTGGCAGTCCATGATGCCGGAATATACAACACAGAAGAAGGCGGAGTGGTCGATTTATCTAAACCGTCGGAAAACATCAGAAAACTGCCTGCCGATACTAAGGAGACAGAACGCTTTATGTCGGACCAAAGTGTATTGGAAGAAGTGATAGTAACCGGCTATGGCACAGAACGAAAAAGCTTATACGCCGGAGCAGTAACAACAGTTGTAAGTAATAACATGTATGATATACAGCAAACAAGCGATATTGCATCCATGCTTACAGGAAGTGTGGCCGGCGTAATGGTGACTCCGCAAAACGGCGTAGCCGGCAGTTCGCCCCATATAAGGGTACGGGGCGTATCTTCCATTAACAATACAACTAATCCTATATGGATAATAAATGGCGTTTTGGTGGAAGGTGATGCAAACGAAGCGTTGTCGATGGTGAATCCGGCGGATATTAATACTATAGAGGTAGTAAATTCGCCCGGTGCTGCTTCCATTTATGGCGCCCGAGCCATAAATGGGGTGATATTAATCACTACTAAAAAGGCCTACAGTCGTTATTGGTCTCAATCGCCCAAACCGCGATACAGCGGTGCAAATCTCTATAAAAGAGAATTTTATAAAGCAACTAAATTTACTCAAACGGCAGACAATCCTGATGGAAATAAAACTACTGTGTTCTGGAATGGACAAATAAGAACCGATGCCAATGGTTTGGCCTGGATAGAATTTATAAACAACAAGCAACCCTCTACCTTCCGTATAACAGCCGAAGGAATGGCTCCCGCTAATGGACTGTTGGCTTCCACAAGCAAACGGATTGTTACACAGCAAGTCTTCTCCATCGACGCCAAAGTGCCCATCTTTGCCGGATGCGGAGATCGAATAGAGATCCCGGTGATGATTAAGAATATGAGCAATGAGCCGATAGTTGCCCAATTGTCTGTAGGAACAAGCAACCCCGCGGCTGCTATTTTGCAGGAAGACGCTTTCATGAGGGATGTTGAGGTCGCAGCTAACATGACTCAAACGGCCTACATCACGGTAATAGCCGGAGAGGAAACCGGCGAAGTGGATATTGCTATCCATGCTCGCTCGGGTGAGGAGACGAACCATATTACCCGCCAACT
>DAIREI010000246.1:0-3554 GCA_036795675.1 Bacteroidales bacterium | reverse complement strand
GTTCAGTTGAATATCAAACGTTTGATGGATATCGGTTGCTACCGCGGCGTGCGTCACCGTATCGGCCTCCCCGTAAGAGGGCAAAGCACTAAAAATAACGCGCGTACCCGCAAAGGTCGCAAGAAAACAGTTGCTAATAAGAAAAAAGCGTCTAAATAAGAATTAAGTTATGGCAAAAAAACAAGTCGCAGCGAAGAAAAGAGTAGTAAAAGTGGATGCAAATGGTCAATTGCACATCCACTCGTCATTCAACAACATTATTATAACTCTTGCAAACAGCGAAGGACAAGTTATCTCCTGGTCTTCTGCCGGTAAAATGGGATTCAGAAGCTCGAAGAAAAACACGCCCTACGCCGCTCAAATGGCCGCTCAAGATTGTGCTAAAATAGCTTACGATCTGGGCTTAAGAAGAGTGAAGGCTTACGTGAAAGGCCCGGGCAACGGCCGCGAATCGGCGATTCGTACCGTGCATGGAGCCGGAATTGAAGTAACGGAAATAATCGATGTTACTCCATTACCACACAATGGATGTCGTCCTCCCAAGAGAAGAAGAGTATAATTTAATAGTTAAAAACAATGGCAAGATATACAGGACCAAAAACAAAAATAGCCCGTAAGTTCGGCGAACCCATCTTCGGCCCGGACAAAGTGTTGAGTAAAAAGAATTACCCTCCCGGGCAGCATGCTAACGGAAGAAAGAAAAAAACTTCCGAATATGGCATTCAGTTAAAAGAAAAGCAAAAAGCGAAATACACTTACGGCGTGCTGGAAAAACAATTCCGCAACCTTTTCAATAAAGCATCACGCTCGAAAGGGGTAACCGGCGAAGTTTTGCTGCAATTGCTTGAGTCTCGTTTGGATAACATCGTTTATCGTATGGGATTGGCTAAAACAAGAGCAGGCGCTCGTCAGTTGGTCAACCACCGTCACGTTGTTGTCGACGGCAAAGTAGTAAATATCCCTTCTTATTCTGTAAAGCCGGGTCAGATTATCGGCGTACGCGAAAGAGATAAGTCTATGGAAGTAATCCTCGACAGCGTTTCGGGATTCAACCACAGCAAGTATCCCTGGATCGAGTACGACCAAACATCGATGAGCGCTAAATTCCTGCACATCCCCGAGCGAGCAGATATACCCGAAAACATTAAAGAACAATTAATAGTAGAATTATATTCTAAATAATACAGTTACTATGGCGATATTAGCATTTCAAAAACCCGATAAAGTAATCATGTTGGAAGCGGACAATCAGTTCGGTAAATTCGAATTCCGTCCGTTGGAGCCCGGGTATGGAATTACCATCGGTAATTCTCTTCGCCGTATTCTTCTGTCTTCCCTCGAGGGTTTTGCCATCACCTCTATCAAGATGGATGGCGTAGACCACGAGTTCTCTACTATCCCCGGCGTAATGGAAGATGTAACCAACATCATCCTCAACCTGAAACAGGTACGCTTCAAACAAATAGTAAAGGACATTGAAACAGAAAATGTAACTATTAATATATCGGGAACAAACGAATTCAGAGCAGAATCCATCGGCAAACAATTGGCTGGCTTTGAAGTCCTGAACCCCGATTTCCTCATTTGCCGCCTCGAAAAATCGGCCAGCTTGAGGATTGAGATTAATATAGGCAAAGGACGCGGGTACGTTCCGGCTGAAGAAAACCGCACCGAGAATGACGACTTGAACCAGATAGCCATCGATTCTATCTACACGCCCATCCGCAACGTAAAGTATGTGGTAGAGCCGGTTCGCGTAGAACAAAAAACAGACTACGAGAAGCTGGTACTCGAGATCACAACCGACGGATCGATACATCCCAAAGAAGCGTTGAAGGAAGCAGCCCGTATCTTAATACATTATTTCATGCTGTTCTCCGACGAGAAGATCAACTTCGAGCCGGTGAGCGCCGAATCGGATGAAGAGTTCGACGAAGAACTGCTTCACATGCGTCAGTTGCTGAAAACCAAACTGGCCGACATGAACCTTTCGGTACGCGCGTTGAACTGCCTGAAAGCAGCCGACGTAGAAACACTGGGAGAATTAGTGAAATATCAGAAAAACGACCTGCTGAAGTTCCGTAACTTCGGTAAAAAATCGTTGACTGAGTTGGACGATTTATTAGACCAACTGCATCTTAATTTCGGGATGGATATTTCTAAGTATAAATTAGATAAAGATTAATAAACAGATGAGACACAATAAAAAAATCAATCATTTAGGACGTACTTATTCTCACAGGGAAGCTATGCTATCCAATATGGCTGTGTCGTTGATTATGCACAAAAGAATATTTACGACCTTAGCCAAGGCGAAAGAACTTCGCATATACGTAGAGCCAATCATAAACAAATCGAAGACCGATACTACGCATTCCAGGCGTTTGGCCTTTCAGCAGTTGCGCAACAAGTATGCCGTAACCGAGCTGTTTCAGGAAATCGCCGAGAAGGTAGCCGACCGTCCCGGTGGATACACCCGCATCATCAAGACGGGTAACCGCTTGGGCGACAATGCTTCGATGTGCTTTATCGAATTGGTAGACTACAACGAACTAATGTTGAAAGAAAAAGGAGCCAAAAAATCGGCCAAAACACGTCGTTCGCGCCGTGGTAGCGGAGGCGCTGCCAAAGCGGCTGCTCCTGTGGCTGAAAAGGCTGCGCCCGAAACTGCAGTAAAGGAGGAACTGCCGGTAGTAGAAGAGCCGGTAGTAGAAACCTTGGTGGTAGAAGAAGAGCCTGTAACTGAACTTCCTGCAGTAGAAGAACCTGTAGAGGCAACACCAGTAGCTGAAGAGCCGGTGGTTGAAGAACCGTCGTAGAAGAAACTCCCGAGGCTTCGGCCGAGGAAGCCAAGCCCGAGGAAGAAGAGCCTAAGGCTGAATAATAAACAATTTTAGCTATACTATAGAGAGCGGTTGCCCGATAAAGGCGGCCGCTTTTGTGTTTAACAGGCATGGCCAGAATCGTTCAGCCGTGAGCAACGATACGCAGGCCTATTTTGCAAGTAGGTCAAAACAGTAATAAATGAAATGCAAGAACATCAGCAAAAATGCTACAAGCGGAAATGGACGGGCACATATACTTTTACCCTTACGGGGCGGCCGTCGATAGTGCCGGGTTCCCAGCGTGACATGAGCTTGAGTACGCGCTCGGCCTCATCATCGAGGGCGAAGTAGACGCCTTGCTCACATTTAATATCCGATACGGAGCCGTCTTGGTTTACGATGAAGGAGAACCATACTCGCCCCTGAATGCGCTGCTTGATGGCCAGCGAAGGATACTCGATATTGTTGTAGAGAAAAGCGGCCAAGTGGCTGTACCCACCCGGGTATTGAGGCATCACTTCGGCGCGGGCATAGATGATTTCCTGTATTTCTTTGTCGCTAAACAAGGGTGGGAGAGGCTCCTCTTCTTTCTCTTCTTCGGCGGGGTGTGCCACCGAGTCGGCAGGGAGGACAATCTCTTCGGTTATCTGTTCTACTACTACCAGGTCGTCGCGCAGGGTTTCTTGCGGCTCGGGCGGCGTTTCCACTTCGGGCGGGGCTTTTTCGGGC
>DAIREI010000245.1:0-3569 GCA_036795675.1 Bacteroidales bacterium | reverse complement strand
CAAATATTTCTTTTCTCGGTATGTTGTTCTTACCCTATTTTTTCTCTCCCTCTTAATTCTTAATTTTATAACTTTTTAATCAATAGTTTCGCACGTACAAATATATACTTTGCTAATTAATTAAAACAGAATAATTAATAGGTTTTAACCAAATCGTTCCCTACCCGTCTTTCATAGCCGATTTAACTTGGACAGCATTGCTCTACCATGAGCAACGGTAAGCAAGTCTATCCTGCGCGGGTCAACCCTATTGCCGACAAAGTGCTACTTAGGCTGGCTGTTCCGTTCCCAGAATATGCCTTGTGCATAGCCTTGTATTTCTTTGTCTCTCTCGGCCATTTGCAATCGTTTTTCGGCAAGGCAAGCATAGTCTTTGTTGATTTCTATGCCGCAATACCGGCGGTTGAGTTTCTTGGCTGCAACCGAGGTTGTGCCCGAACCCAGGAAGGGATCTAACACGAGGCCTCCTCCGGGCGAACTTGCCAAGATGAGTTTGGCCATCAGCTTTTCCGATTTCTGGGTGGGATGATCGGTGTTTTCGGGCATCGACCAATGAGGGATGGTTATGTCGTCCCAGAAGTTGGAAGGGTGCGTCATACGGAATTTGCCGTCGGGCGTTTCTTCCCAATCTTTGGGTTTGCCGTCCTTTTTATAAGGGGCGATTACTTTGCGGCGAACCTTCACACTGTCTACATCGAAGTAATAGTTATCCTCGTCTTTCACGCCGAACCATATATCTTCCATCGCATTCTTCCAGTTTTTGGATGAACCCCTCCCCTTTTCGCGCTGCCAGGTGATACGGTTGATCACTGTAAGGTATTTATTCATTATTATATATAAGGAAGAGGTAGAACGCCAATCGCCACATATATATAAGGACCCGTCCGGCTTGAGGCAGCGTACTATTTTAGGGAACCATGACTCCAGGTAATTGAGGTAGTTGTCGTCGGATTTCTTTTTGAACTTTACATCGCCAAAGGTTCGGTCTAAATTATAAGGGGGGTCGATGATAATCAAATCGGCAAAGGCTTCGGGCAGATAATCGAGCATCGCCATCAAATCGCCTTGTATAGTCCTGTCCGTAATTTCTTCGATTGAAACGGGTTTATCAACCGTGAGCAACCGGCTTTCGAGAGCGGGTATTTCTTCGGGCGACAATTCCATTGTACGGTTGCGGGGCGCTTTCTCTTTCTTCATTTTTCAGCGTCCATTATATGAAGGATTCCACCCACGATAAAATCGACGGCTTTCTCGTCTACTTCACCTCCCGATAAGAGTATGTCGGCCTCTTCTTTCGAGCGCTCGATAAACTCCTCGTGCATAGGCCGCACTACTCCGAAAAAGCGTTCTATCACCTGCGTGGCCGTTCGTCCACGTGACAGCATATCCCGCTCAATAACCCTACTCAAGCGATAATCGCCCGGCACATCGCGAAATATCTTTAAGTCCATCTCCTTGCATAATTTGGGAGAGGTATAGATGAGTATTCCCTCTATGATCAACAACTTTGCGGGCTTTATTTCGATGGTCTCGGGCAAACGGGTACAAGACAAGTATTCGTAGACAGGCATTTGAATGGTTTTGCCCGCTTTTAATTGGCGGATATGCTCGATAAGCAAGCTCCACTCGATAGAAGAGGGATGGTCATAGTTTTGTTTCCGCCTTTCTTCGAGGGGCATATGGCCATTGTCATAATAATAAGCATCTTGCGGAAGCTGAATCACCGAATCCATCGGCAATTTATCCAATATCCGTTTCACCAGGGTTGTCTTCCCCGAGCCGGAACCTCCGCCCATTCCAATCACATACATCTTATTTTATTTTATCTGTTATCCAATACTTTCTTCACCGAACCGTAGGCGATCAGCCGTTTGCGCGCTTCTTCTTCAGTCAGGTGAAGTTCGTCCATAATCATCTTTACACCGCGACGAATCAGCTTGTTGTTGGTCAGTTGCATGTTGACCATCTTATTGCCCTTTACTCGTCCCAATCTAATCATCAATGTGGTTGAAATCATGTTCAGCACCAATTTCTGAGCCGTGCCTGCTTTCATGCGGGTACTTCCCGTCACAAACTCCGGACCAACGATTACCTGAATGGGATAATCCACCTCTTCTGCCAACGGAGAGCCTTCATTGCAAGTAATACACCCCGTAAGGCAACCGTATTGGCGTGCGTCTTGCACCCCGCCTATCACATAGGGGGTGGTGCCCGAAGCTGCAATGCCAATAACCGAATCATGGGGACGGATATTCTTGCTCAACAAATCCAGCCAAGCCAGTTCGGGGTTGTCTTCAGCGCCTTCCACGGCTTTGCGCAAGGCTCCGTCGCCCCCGGCAATCAGTCCCGTCACCCACGAATCGTCTACCCCAAAGGTCGGCGGCAGTTCCGAAGCATCCAATACGCCTAAGCGCCCGCTGGTTCCTGCACCGATGTAAAACAATCGCCCGTCTTTCTTCATCCGCTCGTAAATGGCCTCCACCAAAGCCTCAATCTGAGGAATAGCCCTCTCTACCGCCAAGGGAACGGACTTATCCTCTTGGTTGATGCCACACAACAAATCGTGTATAGACATCTTTTCAAGGTGGTTGTAATGCGAGGGTGATTCGGTAGTAAGCATCTTATCAGTTATCAGTGAACAGTAGAATAGTATTTTACTAATCCGTCGATAGGACTACATGTCACCTCTCCCAACGAGAGATTGTAGAATTGAAGAGTGTACTGCAATTGCTCTTTGAAATGATACGCAATGCTACCCGTAAAGTGAACCGGCAACTCTTTTATTTTAGTATAATTAAGAAGATTTCTCTCGATGAATTCGAAGAAATCTTCTTCCACCATGAAGTATACATTAATATCTTCAATATGCTCCTTCAGAAAGGGAACAAACGAAGCCATAAAGCGGTTGGGAGCGTCGCCGTGATAGACTTTCTCCACGATTTGCATCAAATCAATCGGGTAGGTATCAAAGAAGTCGCTTATCATCTCGGGGGGGAATTGTTTCTTCAGTATATTACGCAATAACTTACGCCCGAGCACTCCCCCGCTTCCTTCATCGCCTAAGATGTAGCCTAATGAGGGAGTCTGTTCTGTAATGGTTTGTCCATCGTAATAACAGGAGTTGGAGCCTGTACCCAAAATAGCCGCTATGCATTCAGAGCCTTGCCCCAGGGAATGCACGGCGGCCATCAGGTCGGAATAGATCTCCACATCTTCCGTATCGAAGAATGATTGCAGTATGGCTTTTACCGCCTCAACTTTAGCGGGAGTACAACCCGCTCCGTAGTAGCGGACAGCCGTAATTTTACTCCTTATATATACAGGCATCTCCGATTGGAGGATTTCGGCCAATTTATTTACATCATGGGTATAAGGATTAAAGCCCTTAGTCGTAATCATCGGTTCGGGCTTTCCGTCCTCGTTTAAGACTATCCAGTCGGCTTTGGTCGATCCAATGTCTCCAATTAATAGCATATACTTAATACATTAATGTTAAAACCATAATTTATACGCCACGAAGGGCAGGTTAATTCAGCCCAATGGCGGCGCTCCGCTTGCCGTTGGGCTGA
>DAIREI010000244.1:0-3570 GCA_036795675.1 Bacteroidales bacterium | reverse complement strand
GCCGCACTCGACGATATGAACGAGGCCATCCGATTAGAGCCTCGTCAGCTGGGCTACCATATAAATAGGGGGCTGGTTCGCTTCTACAACAACGACCTAAGGGGCGCGATGGCCGACTACGACCAGGCGATAAGCATAGACCGCAATAATATTATCGCCCGCTTCAACCGTGGGATTCTACGCAACACGGTAGGCGATAAACGGGGCGCTATTGAGGACTTTGACGTGATAATAGAGCAGGAACCCGATAACTACATCGCCCTCTACAATCGCGCCATACTAAACATGGAAAACAAAGACTACCGCAATGCGCTGGCCGACCTGGGGCCTGTGCTGGAGGAATATCCCAACTTTTTGCAAGGCTACTACTTCCGCTCGAGCCTGAAAAGGCAGATGGGCGACCTGCGAGGCGCCGAAAGCGACTATTGGATGGCGCAAGATATGGAGAAAGCGTTTGCCAAGCTTCGCAAAGAGGGCAAGACCATTACGGCCAAAGCCATATTGGACAGCGGCGAGGAAGTAGGCGAAGACGACGACAAGGTGCGCGAACGCTCGGACGATACCATTGAAAAGTTTGGCCGGTTGATAGTCTACGACAAAGAAGAAGAGGCGCAAAGCAAGTATCAGAGCCAAGTGAGAGGCCGGGTGCAAGACCGCCAGGTACAGGTAGACATGGAGCCTCAATTTGTGATTACCTACTACGAGCCTGTGGAAGAGATAGACCGTTCCATCTCGCGAACCAATAAACAGATTACCGACTTCAATAACCGGCACCCGCTGAGGATGCAACTGAGGATGACCAACCACGAGGCATCGCTCACCGACAGCCAGGCCGAATACCATTTCAACTCTATCAACGAGTATTCACTTATTATAAAGGAAAACCCACACAATGCCGTTGCTTGCTTCGCCCGCGGGCTTGACTACATGATATTGCAAGATTTCTCTGAAGCGATAAAAGGTTACGATGAGGCCATCGCCGCCGATACTACCTTTATCTTTGCCTATTTCAATAGGGCGGCCACCCGCTACAAGCAGTTCGAGATAGATAACTCGCGCAAGGGTAATGCCGACCCCTTAGACCTGAAACTGGATAAGCGGAACGATAACCTCAACCTGCCTTCAAGCTCGGTGTTATCGCTCGAGGGTACCGAAACAGGTTCTATCTATCGTTACGACCTTATTATATTGGATTATAACCGGGTGATAGAGTTGCAGCCCGATTTCTTCTATGCCTACTTCAACCGCGGCAATATCCGCTGCCTGCAAAACGATTACCGCCTGGCTATTGCAGACTATTCGGAGGCGATAAAGATTAATCCCGACTTTGCCGAGGCTTATTTCAACCGCGGACTTACCCATTTGTATCTCGGCAACAAGAACAAAGGGATAGAAGACCTGAGTAAAGCCGGCGAGCTGGGCATGTTTAATGCATACAATATCATCAAGAAGATGACTTCGGAATAATATTATGGGCGCAAGACGTTTTATATTGGCGTTGTCGTTACTTTTATCCCTGCCGCTTTTCGGCAGCAACGACCTCGGGCTCCTGCTTAAGGAGTTGGACCAGACATTGGAACGGGTAGAAGAGTATGACCGCCAAAAAGAAGAACGATTGGCACGGCTGAAACAACAGCTAAGCCGCCCCGCCCCTGCCGACGCGCGGCACGAAACCTATCATCAGTTATTTAAGGAGTACGAGCCTTATGTATTCGATTCGGCCATCTATTACGTGCAGGAGCATCTCGACCTGTCGCTGCGCGAGAACAACCGCTTCTGGATTAATGAGTGCAAGATGCAGTTGGCCCGGATGTACTCTACCTTCGCCCGCTTCCCCGAAGCCATCAACCTGCTTAACTCCATCGATATAAACGAACTGAACGTGCATCAATTGGGCGCCTACTACAACAGCTTTGCCGAGGTGTACATCTATTGGGGCGAATACAACACCAACGACGACCGCATAACTTATGCCTCGCTCAAAGACACTTACCAGGACTCGGCCTTGCTGGTACTGCCCCGCAACACCTACGAATTTGATATTAACAACGGTCGCAAGAATATGGAAACCCGTCGCTATGAAGAAGCCGAGCTGTCGCTCCTACCCTACCTGGAAGACATGGAGAAAGATACGCGCGACTATGCCATCCTCACCTCGCTGGTAGCCCATCTGTACGAACAAAAGGGCGATGTGCAAAGGCAGAAAGAGTACCTTGCCCTCTCGGCTATCGCCGACCTGAAGGCCTCGGTGAAGGAGAATACATCGCTGGGCAAACTCTCGCTCTTGTTATTGGACGATGGCGATGTGACCCGCGCCAACAACTACGTAAAGAAAAGTCTGGAAGACGCCAACTTCTACAACGCCCGCCTCAGGAATGTGCAGATTTCGAGGATATTGCCCATCATAGACCGCGCCTATCAGATGGAGCGCGAGAAACATCAATCCAACCTGCAATTATCTATCTTGATAATAGGAATACTCAGCTTGTTTCTGGTAGCGGTGATATTTTACCTCAATCGGCAAATGACAAAGCTGGCCCGCACGCGTAAAGACGTGGTATCGGCCAATGAAGAATTGAAGAAGGTGAATAACTACCTGTCGGAAACCAACCATATTAAAGAGGAGTACATCGGGCGGTTCCTCAACCAATGTTCTATATACATCGACAAGCTGGAATCGTATCGTAAGTCATTAAACAAGAAAGCAGCGGCAGGCCAAATGGACGACTTGTACCGCATGTTGAAGTCGCACGAGGTAATCGAGAACGAGCTGAAGGAGTTCTATCAAAACTTCGACAGCACCTTCCTCAACCTCTTTCCCGACTTTGTAACAGAGTTTAACGACCTCCTACCTCCCGAAGACCGCATAACGCCCAAATATGAAAATAGCCTCACCATCGAGTTGCGTATCTTTGCCCTCATACGATTGGGCATTACCGATAGCGCCAAGATAGCAGGCTTTCTTCGTTATTCCATCACCACCATATACAATTACCGATCGAAGTACCGCAACCGTGCGCTGGTGCCGCGTGAACGATTTGAGGAGACGGTAATGAAGATAGGGGCAGACTCTTAAATGTGCGACTTAACGTCTTCCAGTGTGTCTTTAGCCATGCGGCTTACTTTTTCGGCAGCTTCGTCTATTTCGTAGATACCGCTGTCTACTGCATTCTTTACTTTGCGCTTGGCTTTTTTCACGGCGTGTTCAATATCATCCATGATTTCGCGCTTCTTGTCGTCGCTTGTCAAAAAATAGGCGGCAGCAGCGGCTCCCAATACCAATGCGCCAACGCCTAAACCGATCATTAACTTTGAATTTTTCATTTTCCTGTCATTTTACTAATGTGAGTAATGTTGTGTATTATTGAAACAATCATGGCGGGATATTGTTTAGCTATTTACAGCCTTACTTGCAAATTGCGACGAATTTATGTACTTTTGCACGAAATTCTATGCTATGCTTCAAAAGATAATTATCCTCGACTTTGGTTCACAAACCACCCAACTGATCGGACGACGCCTCCGGGAGTTAAATGTTTATTGCGAAATAGTTCCTTACAATAAGTTTCC
>DAIREI010000243.1:0-3574 GCA_036795675.1 Bacteroidales bacterium | reverse complement strand
GCTGAATATGAATATGATGATAATAATAACCGGGTACTTTGCCTTGAATATAATACACATTTTGGCTCTGATGTATTAGAATTGGATTACAAATATGAATGGGCGTATGACAACCGAGGCAATATGATAAAAGAGAATAGATATAATGGAGGAGCGGATGATTGGGTATGGAGGTATAAATATGAGTACGCCTATGATAATAATGGCAATCAGATATTCATAATGGGTCATCAATATTTTAGTAATAATTGGGTGGGGATAGCAAAATACGAACGCGCTTTTGATGAAAAGAACAATCTAATATACCATGTCTACTATACTTGGAATTACACAACCAATGAATGGAAGATAAGCACAGACTACGAAGGAGAATATAATTATAATGCCTATGGGAATACCGATTCTGAATACGACATTTATTACGATGAGAATAAGGATATCTTATATACTTACAGCACTATCTACTATTATTCCGATGAATTAGTCAGCATCGATACTCCGGCCATTGCCCAATTCCAAGTCTACCCAAATCCCTCGCCCGATGGGTTATTCCATCTTTCAAGGAACAATACGGCTCCTACAAGCTGGGTGGTTTATAATATCAATGGCAGTCAGTTATTGCAGGGGCAGACAAATCAAGTGGACTTAAGGAGTCAGCCTGCCGGTATTTATTTGATAAGGATAAATACAGACAAAGGGGTGGTGAATAATAAATTGACAAAACGATAGACAGTTATCAGTAATCAGTAAACAGTTGCGCGAAGCGTAAATGCCACGTAGCGGTAATAGCCTCCGTTGGGTGTAACCTCTTTGGCTACGTCGAGGGAGAAGCAAGCGTCCCCACTTGCGGCAAAGCAAGAGCATCTTCGTTTACGCTTCGCGCAAACATTCTTAATTCTTAATTCTTTTGCTTACCTTTGCGCTCATAATAATTATAAACCAATTAAATATGAAACATTTCCTATTATCATTGTTAATCGTTTGCTTTAGCGTCAACACTTGGGCGCAGGAGACTGTGGAGCCAAAGGGAGAAACATTTGAGTTTACAACCGTTAAAGAGATTCCTATTACGTCGGTGAAGAACCAATCGAGTTCGAGTACTTGTTGGAGCTTTTCTGGCCTGGCATTGGTGGAAGCCGAGCTGCTGCGCATGGGCAAAGGCGACTATGACCTGTCGGCCATGTATGTAGTACACAAGAATTATCAGGAAAAAGCAGAAAAGTTTATCCGGATGCATGGGGCTACCAACTTCTCGGCAGGCGGTTCGTTCGACGATGTGTTGCAGTGCATTAAAGATCACGGTATCGTGCCCATGACTGCGCAACCCGGCTTGAACTACGGCGAAGACATACACAAACACAATGAATTGGACAGAGGCTTGCGTGCTTACATGGATGCCATCGTAAAGAACCCCAACCGCAAACTGACTACCGCCTGGCAACGAGCCGTAGGCGGAATACTGGACGCTTACCTGGGAGAATGTCCCGAAGAATTTGTATACAATGGTGCAAAATATACTCCCAAAAGCTTTGCCGCTTCATTGGGATTCAACCCCGACGACTATGTGTCGATCACTTCCTATACCCATCACCCTTTCTATACTTCGTTCCCGATAGAGATACCCGACAACTGGCGTTGGGCGGAATCGTACAATGTACCGATGAACGAGATGATGGACATTATCGACCGCGCTATGGATAAAGGCTACACCGTGGCTTGGGCTGCCGACGTAAGTGAACGCGGATTTTCGCGCCAAGGCGTGGCTACCATTCCTGATTTGGATGTTCCCGAAGGCCCCGGTTCAGACCAGGCGCATTGGTTGGGACTTACCCAAAAGGAAAGGGAAGAGAAAATATACGGCGCTACAGGCCCCGTGAAGGAGAAAACCATCACGCAAGAGATGCGTCAAGTGGCATACGATAACTACGAAACCACCGACGACCACGGTATGCTGATTTACGGAACGGCTAAAGACCAAAAGGGTAACCCTTACTATATGATAAAGAACTCTTGGGGAACCGAAAATCCATATAAGGGCACCTGGTACATCTCACGTCCTTTCGTGGAATACAAGACCATGTCTATCGTAGTACATAAAGATGTTTTGCCCGATAATTTAAAGAAGAAACTCCGTTTATAATTAAAAAATGAAAATAATGAAGGTAATGAAGATAATATGCGCGAAGTAATATTATTATTTTCATTATCTTCATTTCTTTAATTCACATGGATGTTTTATAAGGGTCTGTTATTAGTATTGGGAACTATCAGTCTGGTTTTGGGGATAATAGGGATATTCGTCCCCTTGTTGCCGACCACGCCTTTCCTGCTATTAACAGCCTTTTTGTATCTGAAGAGTTCGCCCAAGGCTTACCAATGGCTGATTAACCAGAAGCATTTGGGACCCTATATTATCAACTTTCAGGAGAAAAAGATTATCCCGCGCAAAACCAAAGTCTATATTCTGGCGTTGTTGTGGATAAGCATCGTTTGCTGCATGGTCTTTGTCGTCGATTCGCTCTGGGCAAGATTGCTGCTCGGTGCGATAGTGATAGGAGTAACCATTCATATATTATCATACAAAAGTGAATAACAAAATGGAACAGGAACTGATAAACGAACTGATACGCTTGGCCTTCAAGGAAGACATTGGCGACGGCGACCACACTACCCTCTCTACCATCCCCGCTACGGCGCAAGGCAAAGTGCAACTCATCATTAAAGAAGACGGCGTGGTGGCCGGCGTAGAGGTAGCCCAACAAATATTCCATACTTTCGATCCCGACCTGAAAGTGACTGTCTTTATCCCCGACGGTTCGGAAGTAAAGTACGGCGATATCGTATTTACCGTGGAAGGAAAAGTACAATCGCTACTGCAAACCGAACGCTTGGTGCTGAACGTAATGCAGCGCATGAGCGGGATTGCCACTACTACACGCAAGTATGTAAAACGCTTGGAAGGCACGAAAACCAAAGTGCTTGATACCCGCAAGACTACGCCCGGGATGCGTATGTTGGAGAAGGAGGCTGTGCGAATAGGCGGAGGCACCAACCACCGTATCGGCCTGTTTGATATGATATTGCTTAAAGACAATCATGTCGATTTTGCCGGAGGCATTAAGAATGCCATTGCACGAGCCAAAGAATATTGCTGGCAGCACGGCAAGAACCTGCCCATTGAGATAGAAGTCCGCAACTTCGACGAACTGCAACAAGTACTCGACATTGGCGGAGTAGACCGCATCATGCTCGACAACTTTAGCGTGGAAGATACGCGCAAGGCAGTGAAAATGGTGAACGGGCGCTACGAACTGGAATCATCGGGCGGCATCACCTACGACACTATACGCGACTATGCCGAAACCGGCGTAGACTACGTATCGGTGGGCGCACTGACCCATTCGGTAAAAAGTTTGGATATGAGCCTGAAAGCGATTAAATAAACGAGTGTACCAGCGAGTTCATCTTTCTTTTAAGATAGGATGAACTATCCTCAATATCGCGAATAGGAATTAAGTGAGCTGAAAAAGCATTGCCCGAACGGGCAAGATATAGTTTCTTGATTTTGTTTAGT
>DAIREI010000242.1:0-3575 GCA_036795675.1 Bacteroidales bacterium | reverse complement strand
ACCAGGTAGAGTCGGCATTATGGGCGGCGGCAGTTGGGCTACTGCTTTGGCCAAAATAATATCCACTACGCAAACCAACTTTAGTTGGTATATGCGCAGAGCCGAACAAATAGAGGAGTTTAAGAACTTCGGGCACAACCCCTTTTACCTTACCGGAGTAAAGTTTAATGTAGAGAATATCACCTTTTATAATAATATAAACGAGATTGTAGAGAATTGCGATACGCTTATCTTTGCTACGCCCTCGCCCTTCCTGAAGCAACACTTGCAGAAACTGTCCGTTCCGCTGAAAGGAAAGAATATCATCTCGGCGATAAAGGGTATAGTGCCGGACGAGAATATGCTGGTATCGAAGTATTTCTCTCACTTTTACGATATTCCCGAAGAGAACATTGCCGTGCTGGGCGGCCCTTGTCATGCCGAAGAAGTGGCATTGGAACGCCTGTCGTACCTTACCATCGCCTGCACCGATACCAAACGGGGTGAAGCAATAGCCGATATGCTCAAGACGCACTTTATCCGCACTTCAACCAGCAAAGACGTAACGGGCATCGAGTACGCCTCGGTCTTGAAAAACGTTTACGCCATTGTATCGGGGATATGCCATGGCCTGAAATACGGAGACAACTTCCAGGCCATCTTTATCTCTAATGCCATATTGGAGATGGAACGATTCATCAATATCATCAATCCCATGCCCGAACGCAACATCAGCGATTCGGCCTACCTGGGCGACTTGCTGGTGACCGCTTACTCGCGCTTCAGCCGCAACAGGGTATTTGGAACCATGATAGGCAAGGGCTATTCAGTCAAAACCGCCCAATTGGAAATGGAGATGATTGCCGAGGGCTACTACGGAACCAAGTGTATCAAGGAGATAAACGACGAACAGGCGCAAGTGGATATGCCCATCCTCGATACTGTTTACTCCATTATATACGAACGGAAGTCGGCGGTTCCGGCCATACGCAAGCTAACGGAAACTTTTAGATAGGCAAGATGAAAACAATTGCATTAGATTTTACAAAGGCATTAGGAGTTATCACACAAGAGCAAATACAGGCTCAGGCGGCAAAGGCAAAAGCAAGTAACCAAACATTGGAAGACGGCACGGGAAAGGGTAGTGACTTCTTAGGCTGGCTGCATCTTCCTTCCTCCATTACCCCCGCTGCTATTCAAGATATACAGCATACGGCCGCTACACTCCGAGCGGAGTGTGACGTGGTAGTAATAGTGGGTATCGGCGGAAGCTACCTGGGAGCCAGGGCAGTAATTGAAGTCCTGTCGGGAACCTTCGATGCCTTGAAGGGAAAGAAACCCGTTATCGTTTATGCCGGTCACAACATCAGCGAAGATTATCTCTACGAGTTGACCCGCTTCCTTCATGATAAACCATTCGGTATTGTTAATATCTCCAAGTCGGGCACTACCACCGAGCCGGCGTTGGCATTCCGCATATTGAAGAACCTATTGGAAGAAAAAGTAGGAAAAGACCAGGCCAAGCACCGTATCGTGGCTATTACGGACAAAGCCAAAGGCGCTTTGCGTTCATTGGCCGAGAAAGAAGGCTATAAGACCTATATTATTCCCGATGATGTGGGCGGACGCTTTTCTGTGCTTACCCCCGTGGGATTGCTCCCCATTGCCATAGCCGGGATAGATATTGCCAAGTTGGTAAAAGGAGCCGCATCCATGGAAAGCGCTACGTCAAGTACTGTTCCCTTTACAGAGAACCCCGCCGAGCAATACGCCGTGGTTCGCAACGAGCTGTATAAACAAGGCAAGAAGATAGAGATACTGGCCAATTTCAGCCCCAAGCTGCACTATGTATCCGAATGGTGGAAGCAGCTTTACGGCGAAAGCGAAGGCAAGGAGCATAAAGGGATATTTACCGCTTCGGTCGATTTTACTACCGACCTGCACTCGATGGGACAATGGATACAAGACGGCGAACGCTCCATCTTCGAGACGGTAATCTCTATCGCTCAACCCAACCACGAAGTGGATGTGCCCTTCGACCAAGAAGACCTCGACGGGCTGAACTTCCTTTCGGGTAAGCGGGTAGACTATGTAAACAAGATGGCCGAGTTAGGCACGCAACTGGCTCATGTAGACGGTGGAGTACCCAACATAAAGATAACCCTCCCTTTACTGAATGAATATTACCTGGGGCAACTGCTCTACTTCTTCGAGCGCGCCTGCGGTATCAGCGGCTACCTGTTGGGCGTTAATCCTTTCGACCAACCCGGTGTGGAAGCCTACAAGAAGAATATGTTCGCTTTGCTTAATAAACCCGGCTACAAAGAAGAACACCGGGAAATCCAATCCCGATTATAAGCCCATGATAAAAGCGGTATTGTTTGATATGGACGGCGTATTGTACGACTCTATGCCGTTGCACGTCAAGGCATGGCATGACACCATGCTCGAGTTCGGAGTAAAGGCCGACCTGAACGAATTCTATTTGTTTGAAGGACGCACGGCTAAATCCACCATCAATATCTTATTTGAACGAAACTTGGGCCGTGAAGCCACACCCGAAGAAATAGAGCAGATATACGAACGCAAAGCCAGGCGGTTTATCGAGTTGGAGGGTGGTAAGCCGATTCCCATGCCCGACGCCATGGATGTGCTTAAGCAAGTGAAAGAGGCGGGACTGATGCGAATTATAGTAACCGGTTCGGGACAACACTCGCTGATTGATAAGATAGAGAAAGACTTCCCCGGCTATTTCGATCCCTTGCTGATGGTCACCGCCTACGATGTGAAATACGGCAAACCTCATCCCGAGCCTTACTTAATGGGCTTGAAGAAAGGCAACTTGCAACCCGACGAGACCATTGTAGTAGAAAATGCCCCGTTGGGAGTAGAGTCGGCCCGTGCGGCAGGCATTTACACCATTGCCGTCAACACCGGCCCCTTGCCCGATAAGGTGCTGTGGGATGCCGGAGCCAATGCGCTGTATCATTCGATGGGAGAATTGGCAGAATATGTAGAAAACGAAATAAAAACACCTCCCCCTAACCCCCTCCTTGGGAGAGGGCGGGGGAAGAGGTGGATCACTAATATTATACATCATGAAACAAATCATCCCTCTATTCCTAATCATCCTCTCGTTCATGCTATTGGGTTGTTCATCAAACAATCCTAAAGATGTAGCCGAAGACTTTTCCAAAGAATTGGCCAAGGGCGAGTTTAAGAAAGCGGCAAGCTATTGTACTCCCGAGTCCGGGGCTGTGCTCGAGATGCTCGATGCCATAGGCAAAGAACAGACCGGCTTGGTCGATCCCGGCTTTAAGTTCAAATACCTTAGCGAGACAGTGGATGAAAATAATGCCGAAGTCTTCTACAAAGACCAAAACGGCGAAGAACGATCCGTTAAGTTGGTTAAGTGGGACGACAAGTGGAAAGTGATCATGATGTTCTGATATTGCATTTTATTGCATTATAAAACGAGAAAAATAAGCAAAGCGTTGGTAGTTTAAGAAAAACGTCCTATCTTTGCAGTCGCAAAAGCAAAGGCTCCGTGGCTCAACTGAATAGAGCATCTGACTACGGATCAGAAGGTTACAGGT
>DAIREI010000241.1:0-3589 GCA_036795675.1 Bacteroidales bacterium | reverse complement strand
ATTATATATGTTATGAAGAAAGTCGGAAAAATAATCTTGTTTGTATTACTCGGAGGGATAGTGCTATTAACCTTTGTGTTTCTCTACAACAAGTCGCGACCCAAAGAGGTGACTTACGAAATTGTTTCGCCTGTGATGGGAGGCATAGAGAACAAAACCATCGCTACCGGTAAAGTAGAGCCTCGCGACGAGATATTGATCAAACCCCAGATTTCGGGTATCGTATCGGATGTGCTGAAAGAGGCCGGGCAGATGGTTAACGTAAACGAAGTGATTGCCACCGTAAAGGTTATTCCCGAGATGGGACAGCTCAACTCGGCCGAATCGCGTGTGCGTGTAGCGGAGATTAACCTGAAGCAGGTGGAAACGGAATTTGCACGGCAAGAACAGTTGTTCGGCACGGGCGTCATCTCGAAAGAAGAATACGACACCGCCGAGGCTGCCTACAAGAAGGCGCAGGAAGAACTGTCGAATGCGCAAGACGCTTTAGATATCGTGCGCGAAGGGGTGTCGAAGAAGTATGCCCGGCTCAGCAATACCCAGATTCGTTCTACCATAGCGGGCATGATACTGGATGTGCCGGTGAAGACGGGTAATTCGGTAATTCAGGCCAATACCTTCAACGACGGGACTACCATTGCCTCGGTCGCCAACATGAACGACCTCATATTCCGCGGTAATATAGACGAGACGGAAGTAGGCAAGATAAAAGAAGGGATGCCGCTCACCATCACGGTAGGCGCCATCACCAACGATAAGTTCGGCGCCGTGCTGGAATACATCGCCCCGAAAGGGCAGGAGCAGAGCGGAGCTGTATTGTTCGAGATAAAAGCCGCCGTACATGTGCCCGACTCGGTCTATATCAGGGCAGGCTACAGCGCCAATGCCGAGATAGTGATGGCGCAGGTGAAAGATGTAATTACGGTTCCCGAAAGTACGATTGTTTTTGAAAATGATTCTACCTTTGTATATGTACTTAAAAGCGAGAAGCCCCAAACCTTCGATAAGCGCCCGGTAGAGATCGGCCTCTCCGACGGTATCAATATCGAAGTGAAGAGCGGGGTGGATTTAGAAGACCGCATCAGGGGAATTGAAAATAGTGATAAGAAAAAGAAACCACAATCATGAAACGAATCATCTTCATAATCACAATTATAATATTAGTAGGCAAAGCGTATGCGCAACAGAAGTGGACGCTGGAGGAGTGTATACAATATGCCGTAGAACATAATATATCGGTTCAGCAGATAGAATTGCAACGGCAGAATGCCGAGATAGACCTCAACACTTCGCAAATGAGCCGCCTGCCCAACCTCAATGCCTCGATGGGGCAAGATTGGTCGTTTGGCCGCACGCCTACCAAAAGCGGATTGTACGAGAATACAAACCAATCCAGCACCTCGCTTTCAATCAGTACCTCTATTCCATTATTTACCGGATTTCGTATTAATAATGAGATAGCCCAAAACAAACTGACATTAGAGGCCGCCACCCAAAACTTAGAGAAAGCCAAGGAAGACCTCTCGTTAAATATCGCTTACCTCTATCTTGAGGTGTTGTTTAAGAAAGAACTCCTGAGTGTGGCCGGGCAACAGGCCGAATACAGCAGAGAGCAGGTAAGCAAAACCAAGGCATTGGTAGATGCCGGTAAGGTACCGCTATCGCAATTGTACGACATCGAAGCCCAGGTATCGCGGGATGAGGTATCGGTGATAGAGGCCGACAACGCACTAAAGTTGGCATTATTGGACCTTGCGCAAAGCCTCGAACTGGAAAACGAACAGGGATTCGACATTTATGTTCCCGAAATTGATAATGCCATCAGCCAATATACAAGCAGCGTGCAACCCGTAGGTATGGTGTACAGCAATGCCTTGAACGTGAAGCCTGTGGTAAAAGCGCAAGAATACTATCTCGAAAGCTCGAAGAAGACGCTCGAAATTGCCAAATCGGGCTATTATCCGCAGTTAAGCCTCTCGGCGGGATATGGCGTAAGCTACTACTATATATATAAGGGCGATGTTGAAAACAATCCTTTCGCCGACCAATTTAGAGACAACGGACGCGAATATGTGGGCCTTAGCCTCAGCATCCCCATCTTCAACCGCTTCTCTACCCGCAACCAGGTGCGTTCGGCCAAGTTGAACATCATCAATCAGGAGTTGACCTTAGAGAACACCAAGAAGGCGCTGTACAAAGACATTCAAACGGCCTACCTCAATGCCACGGCGGCACAGGAAAAGTACCTTGCATCCAACAAAGCGGTGCGTGCCTCGGAAGAATCGTTTAAATACGCTCAGGAGCGTTACGAGATAGGCAAGTCCACCGTGTTTGAATTCAACGAGGCGAAAAACCGGTTGGTTCAGGTTCAATCGGAAGCCATCCAAGCCAAATACGATTATATATTCCGCGCCAAAATCCTCGACTTCTACAACGGAATTCCAATAAAACTATAGTGTACAAACGATCAGAACGGAAAAAAGGCGACACCGAGAGGATGTCGCCTTTAATGTTAGTCTTCGCTGTCAGTTGATAACTGTTTACTGTTTACTGATAGTTGTTTCGCCATTTTCTGGTATTCCGTTGGCGTAAGTCCTGTAATCTTCTTAAATGCTCTGATAAAACTGGTTCTAGAATTAAATCCTAACTCAAATGAAATAGCTTCTATAGTCAAGTTCCCATAGTTTTCAAAGTCCATCAATCGTTTGCGGGCTTCGCTTATGCGATATTCATTCATGAAAGTATTGAAATTCTTTCCAAGTTGTTCATTTATCACTTGCGAAACATAACTAGTATTGGAATCCACCAGCAACGCAAGTTTTTCCAGAGAAAAGTCGGGAGAATAGAATACTGTAGTTTTATCCATTACATTACGGATAGCTTCGAGTAGCCAAGTCTTATATTCATCGCTTAGCCGACTGCCTTTATAGCGGTCTTGGTTTTCACCTAAACCTTCTTCTTGAGAAAATATCTCATTCTGCCTTATATTTGGTAAAAAATCATGAGACGCTTTTAGTATCTCCTCATATTTCTTTATCCTTTCTTTTTGGCTTTTCGCAGTCAGTTCAAACTCTTTGCGAATCAATTTCTCAGCTTCCTCCGATTTCATGGCTTCTACATTCTTTAGAAACAAATCTTTGTTTCTTTCTGCCAATCGTCTGTTTTGCCGAAAAATCCAAAGCAAAGATAGAACAACAACTATCAACGCTAATGTGATAATTAGAAGAATCTTATTTTTCTGTTTTTGCTCTGCGGTAAGTTGATGTACCTGCGTCTCTATTTTCTCCAGTTCGTAAAACGATTGCAAGTCTTTTATTTTACCAAACTCTGTGGCGTTGAGAATTGAATCTTTGATATGAAGATGTTTATATCGATAATCAATTGATACCTGTTCATTCCCTATTATCTCGTAATAATCTCTTAATGTTTTAAAAGCATCCATTGTCAAATCAGGATAATCATTTTCTATTGCTACCGCTTCCCCTTTTTTTATATATTCAATAGCCGAATCATATTGTTGTGCCAATGAATATGCTTTTGCTATATTGAAATATGATGAACAGAGCTGACGTTTTGGCACTTGTAGATT
>DAIREI010000240.1:0-3602 GCA_036795675.1 Bacteroidales bacterium | reverse complement strand
GTAGCCGCCAATTTTTACAATAAGAGGATCCGATAGTAATGTCGGGTCCTTTTTTGCGTTTTTGCGTTTTAGCGGTTTAGCGGTTACACATTTCGCGGAAGTCACAATACTCGCAAGTCTTTACTACCGGAGTTTGGACAAAAGACTCATTCGGATCGAAGAGTTTGGACAGTTCTTTTTGCAGTAAGTTGCCAAAGTCGTCATTCAATTCGCGGAAGTCTTCTATGGGTGCATTATGATAAGTAATTACAGGTGAGTAATCGTCTTGACCGGCTTGCTGAAGATAGAGTAAGGCCGGCACAACAGCTTCATCACCATTATTATCCAATAAGGCCGAAGCATAGACAAAGGTCTGCAAAATATGGGCGGCTCTTTTGTCCTTTTGCTCAAACAGTTCGTCAAGTTCTTTGTAAGCCTTTGCCGAGCCGCTACTCTTGTAGTCGACAATGTATTGCTTACCGTCTTTTTCTTCCAAACGGTCGATTATCCCCCCTACCCTCACCTTTATATTCTCCGCATCGAGATTGATAAACGTATTGATCTGATACTCCAATCCCAATATGGTAAAGGGCGTACGGCCTATATCGAACCGGATCAGCCGCTTCATCAGGTGGCAAATGATTTTATGGTTGATGAGTTGTTGTCCGTTATATTTCTCTTTGCTGACTTCTTTCTTAAAGTAAACCTCGTTGAAAGCCTTCGACACCAACTTCTCAATCCGGTGAGGCGCCTCAAGATAGCGTTGCAGCAGTTCTTTCGTTACAACGTAGGGGATAGGCCCCATTTCTCGGTAAAGGTATTCGGCTGCTTTGTGAAAGACCGAACCGAAGACCGAGACATCCATTTCGTCGGTCATCTCATCTATGCTCCTAAGTCCTTCTATATATTGCAAGTAGAACTTAAACGAGCAAGAGACAAAAGTATTCAACGCCGTGGGCGATAGCCGATAAGCCTCGGGGTTGGTGTTTTGATCGTATTTCTCTTTTAGCTGTTGTACTATACTGTCGGTCTTCTCAATGCTAATGGTCTCACTCTGCCAAGGTTGTGCCGTAGCCTGAAGCGTATAGCGTTGTATCTGATCCTTCAACCGGGGGGCGACGAGCATCTGAAGCATAAAGCGGCTCATCTCGGCTTTTCCCATTTGGGTTTTATCGGTATTGTAAACCAAAGTCACACTCTCTGCCCGTTGGATAAGGCGGTAGAAGTAATAGGCATAAATAGAATCTTGGTCTTCGATGGTATTCAGTCCGAAGTGTTTTCTAATAAACTCGGGGATAAAACTGTTCTCGCTATTCCCTCCGGGCATAAAACCCTCGTTCACACTCAGCAGCAACAGGTTCTTGAAATCCAATGCGCGGGTTTCCAATACGCCCATCACCTGAAGCCCCTTTATGGGTTCGCCGTGGAAGGGAATCTTTACCGTCGATAATAGCTTACGAAGTAATCGGACAAAAGTGGTCTTCTCCAATTCCAATTCCCCTGTACTAATCAGGCCGCTCAAGCGGTTTAAGGTTTGGAAAGTACGGAATACCGACTCATTGTAAAGCCCGCTGTAAGGGTCGGCATACACCTCTTCCTCGCCAAGTTTGATACCCAACTGTTGCACAATGGCCAGCAGGTAATCGACCAGCTCCTTCGTTGTTTTGGTTCGGAAGAACAACAAGTCGTTCTTTAGAATATTGCTGTCGGGATAGAAGATATTGTTATCATTTATTTCCTTTTCTATCTCCCCCACCCCGGGCCAAATCATCCGCGTATAGGGATGCTGCAACACAACCAATACGTATTTATAATGGAAGGTTGAAGTGGAATGAAGTCCGTTTGTCTGCAATTCGGCCAGCGTTCCGATAAAGCTGCTTACCGGCGTTTGTGTTAAAGGGAAACCCATGGTGATGTTTACATTCTCTACCTTGTCGGGGGCGATCGAATGCATCACGGGAGGCAGCAAGTTCTCATTGCAAAGCACAATAGCCGAGTCGGGTTGAGTGAACGAGGGCGGCCGGTGAAGCGATTCTACCCACGAAGGGATAACGGCTGTTTGTGCACTCTCGGATGGGGAAGCCATGAAGGTGATTTGCTTATCACCGCTCAGGAAGGTACCGAAGTGCGAGGCATCAAGCGCCGAGCCGAACTTGCTTATATTCTTCTTGATGTGCTTGCCGGCTTCGGTATTGAGGTAGTAACTATCATAATCCCAATAGAAGAGGGCGCGGTCTTTCAATCGCTCAAACAGTTTTTCCTCGCATTTATTCAGCACGTTAAAGCCTACGAATACATAGCGTGGGGCAGAGAAAGTATCCTCTTCACTCTCCACAACCGAGCGCATCAGCATCCCCGGATAGGCCATCCCTTTTCCGTCCAAACGGCTCCGGAAGTTGTTGTAAACCTCGCCCAATATATTCCATACATTACGAAAGGCATTTTGCAATTTGCTGTCGCCGCTAAAGGAGGCCGAGAAGCGGGTCATCAACGAATCAATCTGATTCTCCGTCAGGTGAGTAAGGTCGTCGCGCAGTTGGTCTAAGTCTTGCAAGTTGCTGAATAGCAACCGGGCATTGGCTAAGCTCTTGTCTATATCGTCGAAGTCTTTCAGCAGGGTTTCCCCGAAGAAGAAAAACTCGTCGAGGGTTTCGGCTGTGGGGGTATCGGCGTGCGAATTGTACACTTCTACGTAGCTGCGATAGAGTTCGGTAGTCAGCAGCAGCGGGTCGCCTTTAAGCCGGGGCGATGCCGACTCGAAGAGCAAATCGATAGAACTGTATTGGGGCGCCCAAACGGCTTTGCCGCTCTCGCGATAGAGGGCATTATTGAAGAATAAACTCGCCCTGATATTGGGGAATACCAACACGGTCTCGGCCAGGTTGTTGCCAAACCGTGCGGTCAGGTCTTCAGCTACCGGACTCAGGAAGTCAGAACGGCAGGTCATCTTCGGGGTTTGCCTTAGGTTCGAGCGGAGGTTCAGGCATTCGGTAGTCGTTATAGGCAGGCGGAGCAGGAGGTCCCTGAGGGGCAGCTGCAGGTTGCGTGCCGGCAGCTTCTATTTTCCAGGCTTTTACATCGGTGTACCAGCGGCCATTAAACTCGCGGCTCTCCAGGTCGAAGTCGATGGTAAGGTTGTTTCCCACGTTCAGTACGGCAGGATTGGCCTTATCGCCCCAGATGGTGATACAGAGCTTTTTAGGATATTGCCCGTCGGTTTCTACTATGATGTTTTGTTTCTTCCATTCTCCGTTTTTGCCCATTCCGGTTTCGGCGGGCAGCAGTTGTACAAGTTTGGCTGTTATTTGCATTATTTATATAAACTTTTAAAGATACTTTCTTGTTACTCCATTACAGGGAAACAAAGATACAAATAATATCCGGGATAAGAACAGATAGCGTAATCAAAAAAGGTAAGACTATGAAAGCGAGATTGAAACAGCTTGCGGCCTACGTCCGGTACTTCTTTAGCCTGCTGGCCGAATGTATCGACAAATTCAGCTATTGCCGCAGGGTGCATTGGTTTAAGTTGCTGACGGGATGAAAAGAATTTAGAAACTGTTTAAGATTTTATTGTTATTCGCTTTCTTACTATTTTGAGAAGGATTTTTGGCTTTTTAGTC
>DAIREI010000239.1:0-3603 GCA_036795675.1 Bacteroidales bacterium | reverse complement strand
AACTACGGTGTGGAATATGTGTTGCCAAAGACCATATTGGCCATAGACGTGGAATACACCGAAACAACCTATCAGGCCGGACAGTATGCCCGCTATGCTTCGCGCTACCTGGGGATGAAAGACAATGAAGTAATATCGGAAAACCAGACGCTCTACACGTTGGATAAGGCTTCAGTGCGCAATGAGTGCCAGCCCAATAACGAAGAGGCCTACTTGGTGGAACTTAAAGCTAAAACCACCGCACCTTTTGTCTACCTGACGGAAGACCGTATTATCTGCACTATCAATGCCGATTATGTCCCCGCGCCTGCATTGAAGGAAACAGTTGATTTTGTAGCTCCGAAAGAAACATTTATCAGTCCGCAATCTATCTTTACCGAAGAATACCTTAAGGCAGGATCATTGAGCAAGATGGCCGAAGTAGCGGCTAAGAGCATTTATGCCATTCGCGAAAGCAGGCAAGATATCCTAACGGGTGAAGTGGAGAATATGCCCAAAGACGGTGAGGCCATGCGTATCGTCCTCAATAGCCTGGATGAACAAGAGCGTCTGTGGACCGAACTTTTCACCGGAACGAGAAAAGAGACCAAGCACCGGAAAACGGTTTATGTGGAACCGGTAACTGAAATACAGAACGATGTCCTCTTCCGCTTTTCCAAATACTTGGGAATACTCGGCAAAGATGATTTGGGCGGCAGCCCCGTTTACATCAACATCATCGACCTGTACACCGTAGATATTCCCGAACCCGATCCTAAACGAAAAGCCAAAGAGCCTCAGAGCATTGTATATAATGTACCAGGCAAAGCCGTGGTAGAGATATACAACGGCAATTTACAGATGTACAGAGGAGAGCACAATGTGACCCAGTTCGGCACAACGCAAATATTGGCTACCAGCCTGTTTGAAGATAAAAATAATCCCGTAAAGATTTACTTCTACCCCGAAACAGGCGCTATCAAGCAGATTCTTCAGTAGAGACACAATGCATTGCGTCTCTACCGCCAACACTTCTTTTTTGCACATATTTGGTGAAAATGCGCAACTTTATCTCCATTTCTTTGGTCAAGCCACAGGAATACCCTACCTTTGCGAACATGTTATTAACAAAACAAGCAATTAATTTTAATAGTAACAAACTATGAATCTAAAGATTATCGTATTGGCTAAACAAGTGCCGGATACCCGCAACGTAGGGAAAGATGCGATGAAAGAAGACGGAACGGTAAACCGTGCTGCGCTTCCCGCCATCTTCAATCCGGAGGACTTGAACGCCTTAGAGCAAGCATTACGTCTGAAAGACAAGTATCCCGGTTCAACGGTTAACCTGATTACTATGGGTCCCGGTAGAGCTGCCGAAATTATACGCGAAGGGATGTACCGTGGCGCTGATGGTGGCTATTTGCTTACCGACCGCGCCTTTGCCGGAGCCGACACCTTGGCTACCAGTTACGCCATCCACATGGCAATAAAGAAATTGGGTAAATTTGATGTGATTGTTTGCGGACGGCAAGCTATCGACGGCGATACCGCCCAAGTAGGACCGCAGGTAGCAGAGAAGCTGGGCATTCCCCAAATTACTTATGCCGAAGAAATACAATCGATAGAAGACGGTAAGATCACCGTGAAGCGACGCCTGGAAAGAGGGGTTGAAGTAGTAGAAGGCAAACTTCCGATGCTGGTTACGGTAAACGGTTCAGCACCCGATTGTCGTCCCCGCAACGCCAAATTGGTACAGAAATATAAATATGCCCGCACCATTACCGAGCGTCAGGAAGAAAACACCGATTATGTACGTTTGTGCGACAGCCGTCCCTATCTCAACCTGGCGGAATGGAGCGTAACCGATGTGGATGCCGATGTGAAGCAATGCGGTCTTTCGGGGTCGCCCACCAAGGTGAAGAAGATAGAGAGCGTGGTATTCCAAGCTAAAGAGACCAGAACATTAGACGCTTCAGACCATGAGATAGAAGAGCTAATGAAAGAATTAATCGCTAATCATACCATCGGATAATGGAAAACTTATTTGTATACCTCGAAATAGAAAACGGCACAGTAGAAGAAGTAAGCCTGGAGTTATTAACCAAAGGCCGTTCGCTTGCCGACAAATTGAACTGCAAACTGGAAGCCGTAGCCATCGGGCACGAGCTGAATAAAATAGGAGAACAGGTATTCCCATATGGCGTGGACAAGCTCCACCTTTTCGACGATGCCCGTCTCTACCCCTACACTTCCCTACCCCACACTTCCATTTTGGTCAAGCTTTTTGAAGAAGAGAAGCCGCAGATAGCCCTGATGGGTGCTACCAGTATCGGTCGCGACCTGGGTCCCCGCGTTTCGTCGGCCTTGTTCAGCGGGCTTACTGCCGACTGTACCTCATTAGAAATCGGCGACCACGAGGAGAAAAAAGCCAACAAGACCTACAAAGACTTGTTGTATCAGATACGCCCCGCCTTCGGAGGGAATATCGTGGCTACCATTATCAATCCCGACAATCGTCCACAGATGGCGACCGTTCGCGAGGGGGTAATGAAGAAAGAAATTCTTGATGCTAATTATAAAGGAGAAACCATACAGCACGAGGTGAAGAAGTATGTATCGGACGAAGACTTCGTAATCAACGTTATCGAACGACACATCGAGGCATCGAAAGTAAACATAAAGAATGCCTCTATCATCGTGGCCGGCGGATACGGAATGAATAGCAAAGAAGGCTTCAACCTGCTTTACCAACTCGCCGATACTATCGGGGGCGAAGTAGGCGCTTCGCGCGCTGCCGTCGATGCAGGTTTTGCCGAGCACGACCGTCAGATTGGTCAAACGGGCGTAACCGTACGTCCTAAACTCTATATCGCCTGCGGTATTTCAGGTCAGATACAGCACATCGCCGGGATGCAGGATTCCTCTATCATCATCGCCATTAACAACGCCCCCAACGCCCCTATCAACACTATCGCCGATTATGTGATAACGGGTGATGTAGAGACCGTTATACCGAAGATGATAAAGTATTACAAGAAGAATAGCAAATGATGAAATGTTCAATGTTTAATGTTAAGCGTTAAACACTAAACATTAAACATTAAACGCTCAACAATAATATGAAGATTGCCTATAACTTAACCGCTCAGGATTTTGTAAACTTCCAAGAGTATTACATGAAGAAGAAGTCGCCCTTGGCCGGATGTCTTCAACCGGTGATATTCGCCACTTTGCTGGCCAATGTAATCCTCGGGTTGGGACTTTACTTCTATCAGGGATTGACCACCTACACTTATATATGCCTTATCTGTATCTTCCTGTTGGGTCTGTTGCTTATTGCCCGGGGACAACAGAAGAAGAACCTGATAAAGGCTGCACAACAGATGGAAAAGGACAAGCCCGGCGCTTTTGGGAACATGACTATGGAGTTCTTTGAGGATGGGGTTAAAGTACAATCCACTACCAACCACAAGTTTCTTGAATGGAATGAGATAGAGAAGGTCGACTCGAATAAGAACTACTTCTTTATCTATTCCAAAAAAGGCATGGTCTATATCATTCCCAAACGAAGCTTGGAATATCCCGACGATGAGTTTAGCGCATTTTTGAATAAGTACATCC
>DAIREI010000238.1:0-3620 GCA_036795675.1 Bacteroidales bacterium | reverse complement strand
TCGTCGCTCACGGCTGAGCGAGGGCATCGCTCACGGCAGAGCGATTCGGCCCAAGTCTATATTGGATTTATAGCGGGTCTATTATGAATTAAAAGGAAAACACCTCTCCTCCCGCCCTCTCCCAAGGAGAGGGAGCCTGCGAAAGTCACCTCATTTGGAGAGTATTTAGAGGAGGTGATTCTTTATTCCTTCTGCTCGGCCTTGAATCCCAGTTTTTCGATGGTTTCTTTCAGCTTTTGGGGGTTGGTTTTCTTGGTTTCGTACTCGATAGTAACCGTTTTGTTTTTTACGTCTACAATCAGGTCGGTAACGCCTTTTTCGTAAGCGAGGCTACGCTCGACATGGTTCTTGCAGGTTTCGCATTTCAGCGGCACCACAAAGGTTACGGTAGCTTTATCTTTCTTTTTGTCCTTCTTTTTGTCGTTGGCTTGTATTTGCAGGGTGAAGGCGCCCAGCAGCATCACGATCAGTAATAGTGTTTTTGCTTTCATGTTTCTGTCTTTATTAATTAAACAACGTATATCGCATTCCTATGTAAATCTTTCTCCCGTGGGTAGGTCCCCATACCATAGTGGCGTCAAAATCGGCGCCGTAAGGGTCTTCGGCCGAGATGATGGGGTGATTTTGCTTGAAATTGGTCAGGTTCTCGCCGCCGATGTACACCGCCCAATTGCGGAAGTTACGGGTTATCTGTGCATGTACAATGGTGTAGGGCTTGAACGTCTCGCTCCACAAGGGATTATTGGCGTCGGGAGTAGGCATACGTCCGCCACCGTTGAATTGGCCGGTAAGGTCGAACTGCCATCGGCGCAGCTTAGTCTCGTACATGGCCGTAAGCAAGCCTTTGTATTTGCTCACCAGCGATTTGTCCATCAACTTGCCGTTGTAAGTTACTTTCGGATTCATCCAACGATAGGCTCCCAACAGCGTGAATCCGCGGAAGAAGGGGTAGCTCATCTCCAATTGGAAGACTTGCGAATCCGACCGCCCGTCGAGGTTGTAGAAGGCTACTTCGTGGGGATTACTATCGAGGTCTATCACTACCTGGTTATTGAAACGGGTATAATACCATTCGGCGCTGATTGTCCATTCTTTATTGTTGATGGGGATATAGAGCGAGGCGCTCAATCCGGTGTTCCAAGCGGTTTCTTGCTTCAGGTTGTCGGCAACACGAAGCGCTCGGCTGCTGGCCATCAGATAACTGTTGTCCGACAATACAAAGGCCGTACGGTGGCCAAGCCCTGCCGACGCACGCAGGTGCAACCAATCGGCCACATCGTACTTGACGTGAATACGAGGGGTTACGAACCAATGGTGCAGCGTACTGTAATCGGCTCGCACACCGGCAAGTAAGCTAAACTTATCGGCAGGCGTGTAAGTGTATTCAGCATAATATCCCGTAGTCATCTCGTTATCGGGTTGCAGGTTGCGGTAAAGCTGTGCTATGTTGCCCGTCTGCCGGTAATCGTCGAGGTTCATGCTTAGGCCTGTGCTTATCTTATGGCTATCGCCGAAGTTGGTTTCGTACATGAGCGACAGGTAGAGGTTTTTCTGTATCACGTTGTATTGCTTTTCGGCGTAGGTCGACTGCTGTTCGTGCCAGGTAGCCGAAGCGATAAGGGCAACGCTTTCGACATCATCATTATCGATTACAAAGCCGTGCTTGGTAAACAGCTCGCCGCGCAGGGTATTAATCTCTATCTTATAGGGATTATAATCGTATTTATCTTTCAGCGTATGCTTGGTTTGTCCGCTTTTGCGGTCGTCCTTTATCAATTTCACCCCCGATTGGGTAATGTACTTTTCGGTTTGATAATGCCAGCGGTTCATCAGGTTGATCTGCTGTTTCTTGGGCATATCCAGGAAGGTATCGTCGTTGCTGTCGTGCTCGTTATTCTCGATGGAGTAATGCGCCAGCAGCCCCGTAGCCAGCTTGTCGTTTATCTTCCACATCCCGTCGGCATTGGCTTCGTATCGTCCGGCATCGCCTACAAAAAGATTGACGGAGAGAGGGTCGGCCACATGAGGTTTCTTATACTCGATGTTGATCTGTCCCGTCACCGATTCGTAGCCGTTCTTTACCGAGGCAGCTCCTTTCGATATTTGTATGCTCTGCATCCACGGCCCCGGAATATAATCCATCCCGTAAGGAGCCGATACACCCCGCATATTGGGGAAGTTCTCGGTAAGCATTTGCACGTAAGTGCCGGCAAGCCCCAACAGTTGTATCTGCTTGGCTCCGGTAACGGCATCGCTATAAGTAATATCCACCGAGGGGTTGGTTTCGAAGCTCTCTGAGAGGTTGCAGCAGGCCGCCCGACTCAGTTCGCGGGTGGAGAGGGTTTCGCGCTGCACTATCTCTACCCTATCCTTCAGTCGCCCGGGTGAAGACATAACCACCTCAACCGCGTCGAGTATGGCATTCTCGTCCATCGTTATTTGTATGGGATTATTATAATCGGCAATTTCGCGGCAAACCGTTTCGTAGCCGGTCATTCCTGCGCAAAGGGTGTTGCCGTCGCCTGCAGGGATGTTAATCTCGAAGTATCCCCGGGGATCGGTCAATACGGTTTCGTCGGCATTTTCCCAATAAACAAAAGCGTTTACTATCGGTTGGCCGTCGACCCCGATTACGAATCCCTTCGCCTTGTCGTCCGAGGCATAGGCTATTGCGTTGATGTTGAATAGTATGGTTATAAGTAGTATAATGGACTTTTTCATTAATGTCGTTTGTTTTTTATCGTGCGTGCAAAGATAAGCATTTCTTTGTCAATGGCACGCGGATAAACACGGATAAGACGGATTAAGACGGATTTCTTTTATTTTACCCAGAATTGATCTACTCTATTTATCCACTAATTACAGCAATTAAGACGAATAAGAGAAGACCGAAAACCTTAACTCGATGGCATATCTGTCATACGGGCAAAATCATATTTTGAAATAATAAACAGATTCAATCTTTTGTTTGATTTATAGTATTATACCCAATAAACTTAATGACCCAAAAACCGATAGAGGAATTGTTAAATTATCAGTACCATTAGGCGAGAATAGTTCTACTACTGTCGCGATAATTGATATAAAAATCACAATGCCTAATATACTAATTGTTGTTGATTGATACAATAAAACTAAATAGCTTATTATAAGTGTAGAAATAAAGAATACGATTGAACCAATCAAAGTCTTATTAGATTTTAAATACCGAGATTTATATCTTTTACCAAAAACACATGCAAACGGATCGCTTATCGCTAAAACGATTACCGGTAATACAAAAAATATCCAATCTTTCTGTAGTAAGGAAAGATAATAAATAATTCCAATGGAAATAGGGAGAAGATATGAACCACAGCTTTTTCTATTTATGGAATTAATGGATTTAAATAATTGTTTCCGGCGTCCAAAATAGAGAAATAATGATGTTACTACTGCTAATATCAAGATATAATAATGTGAAGTAAATAGAAAAGGATAAAATAAGCATGATAAGGTAGAAAGAATATGCGCCATTTTGCGCGTATATTCAACATCTAATCCTTTATTTAATAACCATTCGCAAAGGATAATAATAAGAATATAAAATGAGAGCAATAAAATGCAATACATCCATTGTG
>DAIREI010000237.1:0-3623 GCA_036795675.1 Bacteroidales bacterium | reverse complement strand
CCGGCAAGCATCTCATTGATTTTCTTTACAATCTCTATATGTTTTAATCTATAAAGAATAAACCACACAAGCAGTATTACGGCTGCAAATGCAACGTATAGCCATACCGAAGTGATTATTTCGTATAATTTGATGAAAGCACTGGAATATTCGGGATTCTCACCGAGAAACAAATCGGGGAATGACTTAAAATAAGGGATATTCAGGGCAAAGGCAAATAGTGTAATAAGAATTACCGATAAAGAATCGGCCAATCGGTCGTTAATAAGGGTTCCGAGCAATTTGCCGAAAGGAATCTTTTCGTATTGTTTGATCATGGTGCATCGCCATATCTCGCCCAGACGGGGAAAGACGAGATTGACCCCGTAATTGCCCAGTACTGCGTAGATGAGATTGGATATTTTCGGATTATATCCGAGAGGACGTATCAAAAGTCGCCAACGATAAGCGCGTACAATGTTGGCTCCCAAACCAAAAGGAAGCGATACGGCTATTATCCACCAATTTACGTCTTGCTTCAGGATTTCCTTAACTGTGTCAAAATCCAACTTCAAGAACATAAAGACAAGCACCACTACACCGAAGGCCAACGGTATTATTGTTTTGACTAAGTTTCCCAGCGTGGACTTGAAATTAGCGGACATATACTATGGTTTAGTGTTTTTTGTTTACTTTTGTATCGCGCAAAGATAAGAAAAATCAATTATAAAAGAGCTATTAGCTGTTAGCTTTTAGCTATTAGATTTGCGCAAAGTGCATAAACTCTTAGTTCTTTACTCTTAGTTCTACATGCAATATAGACGTAAAGTTAAACCCAAGAAGTCGCTCGGACAACATTTCCTTAAAGATATGGACGTTGCCCGACGCATAGCCGACACGCTGTCGGGCTACCCCGATTTGCCTGTGCTGGAGGTAGGCCCGGGTACAGGCGTCCTCACTCAATTTCTCATCCAAGATAAGCGCGACCTTACCGTAGTGGAACTTGACAGGGAATCGATCGACTACCTGAATGGGCATTTCCCCGAATTGGAAGGACGGATTATTAATGATGATTTTCTGAAGATGGACTTGACTAAGCTCTACGACCGCCCCTTCTGCGTTATCGGCAATTATCCTTACAACATTTCCAGCCAGATATTCTTCAAGGTATTGGATAATAAAGACCTGATACCTTGCTGTTCAGGGATGATACAAAAAGAAGTAGCCGAACGGCTTACCGCCAATCCGGGAAAGAAAGCCTACGGAATCATTACCGTATTGCTCAAAGCCTGGTACGACATTGAATATCTTTTTACCGTAGAACCTGTAGTGTTCGACCCACCCCCCAAAGTACATTCGGCTGTGATACGAATGACGCGCAACAGCCGTACAGAACTGGGTTGCGACGGGGCGCAATTTAAGAACGTGGTAAAGACGGCATTCAATCAACGCCGTAAGACCATGCGCAATTCACTGAAATCCCTCATTGCCGACCGCCCCGAAATAGCAGAACTCCCCATCTTCAACCTGCGTCCTGAGCAGTTAAGTGTTGAGGAGTTTGTAGATCTGACGAATTTGCTGATGTGCTAATATGCTGGTGCGCTGATAAAGAAATGCGATTGATTTGGCTCTTCACTCAATCAATACTCTCCTTCGGCGAGCTTTTCTTCTACCCAGCGCCGGGCATTAACAAAAGCTTCAATCCAAGGCGTAACCTCGTCGTCTGCCCTTCCGCTGGGATAATGCGCCCATTGCCATGGGAATATAGAGCGCTCCAGGTGGGGCATCATAGCCAAGTGACGGCCGTCGCGCGAGCAGATAGCCGCAGCCGAGTAGCTCGACCCGTTGGGGTTGCCCGGATAACCGTCGTACACGTATTTAGCCACTATATTGTATTTCTTTTCTTCGAGCGGCAGATTGAATTTGCCTTCGCCATGCGCCACCCATACCCCGATCTTGCTTCCGTATAACGAACCGAACATGACCGACTTATTCTTCGGTACTTGCACCGAGATGAATTCCGACTCGAACTTGCACGAATCGTTGTGCAGCATGGTGGGCTTGCGCGAGTGGTTGGGATAAACCAGGTTCAGTTCCAGCATCAATTGGCAACCGTTGCAAATACCCAAGCTGAGGGTATCGCTGCGGTTGTAGAACTTATCCAAGGCGTCTTTCGACTTCTCATTATACTTGAATGCGCCCGCCCAGCCCTTGGCCGAACCCAGCACATCGGAGTTGGCAAAGCCGCCGCAGAATACAATCAGGTTCACATCTTCCAAGGTCTCCCGTCCGCTTGACAGGTCGGTCATGTGTACATCTTTCACATCAAAGCCGGCCAAGAAGAGGGCATAGGCCATTTCACGGTCGCCGTTGGTTCCTTTTTCACGGATGATAGCCGCTTTCACACCCGAACGAATGGTACGGTCGGGGTTTAATCCGTACGAACTCAGCGAGCCTTCAAAGCCGCGGCTGAAACGGAACTGAAGCGGTTGTTGCTTATAGTTCTCGAAGCGTTCGCGGGCTTTTCCTTTACCCGATTGTTTACTGTCGAGCAAATAAGAAGAAGTGTACCACACATCGCGAAGGTAATCGAGACCGAAGTGGTATTGCGCACTGTCTTTTGTTACGATAATATGGCGCTCCTTGCATGGCCGTCCTATGCGGGCGTAACCGATACCCTGCTCGTCGAGGCAAGCTTCAACGGCCGAAAAATTATCCGTTTGTATGATTATACCGGGGTTTTCGCTGAAGAGTATCTTTACGATGTCTTTCTCTTTTATCTTATTCAGGTTGATGTCGAGTCCGCCTTGTACATTAGCAAAACACATTTCAAGTAAAGCGGTAATCATACCTCCCGCCGAGATGTCGTGCCCGGCCAGGACGCATTTCTCTTCAATCATAGTCTGTACGGCATTGAAAGCCTTTTTGAAGTAATCGGCGTCTTTCACCGTGGGCACATCATCGCCGAGCCGGTTGAGCGATTGGGCAAAGGCCGAACCTCCCAGCTTGTGCGTATCGAAAGAGAAGTCGATATAATAAAGGTATGTCTTACTTTTGTTCAATATAACGGGCGATACTATCTGGCGAATATCTTCCACCTCAGCGGCGGCCGATATGATGACCGTACCCGGAGAATAAACTTTATTGTTCCCGTACTTTTGCGTCATGGAGAGGGAGTCTTTGCCCGTGGGGATGTTGATGCCCAGTTCGCAAGCAAAGTCGGAGCAGGCTTGCACAGCTTCATAAAGACGGGCGTCTTCGCCGGGGTTCTTGCAAGGCCACATCCAGTTGGCGCTGAGCGATACGCCTGCCAGCTTATCCTTAAGCGGAGCAAATACAATGTTGGTAAGGGCTTCGGCAATAGAGAGCACCGAGCCTGCCGCGGCATCTACTATGGCGGCTTGCGGAGCATGGCCTAAGGAAGTAGCGATACCGGTTTTGCCTCTGTAATCGAGGGCTACCGCACCTAAATCGCTCAATGGCAACTGTATCTCGCCTTGGCATTGCTGGCGTGCTACCTTGCCCGTTACCGAGCGGTCAACCTTGTTGGTCAGCCAGTCTTTGCAGGCCACAGCTTCCAACTGAAGCACCTCTATCAGGTATTCATTTAGTTGGGCTATATTATATTCTATGGGCTTAAACGA
>DAIREI010000236.1:0-3625 GCA_036795675.1 Bacteroidales bacterium | reverse complement strand
TTTGAAAAATAATAAGATATGTTTTATATTTGCAACGCAAGTCGAAAAAAAAAGAACTCAATTCCATTATTGTTTAATATTTTAATTTTATTCTCATGAACAAAACAGAACTTATTGCAAAAATTGCAGAAAATTCGGGATTAACTAAAGCTGATGCCAAAAGAGCATTGGATGGTTTCTTAACGGCAGTTTCCGAAGAGCTTAAGAACGGCGGTAAAGTTACATTGGTAGGCCATGGTACTTATCAAATCGTAGAAAAGAGTGCCAGAAAAGGTATCAACCCAAAAACAAAAGAACCCATTGACATACCGGCTAAGAAGGTAGTTAAGTTCAAACCAGGCTCTGAATTCATTTGTTGGTAATCTCCTTTAATTACTAACCGAACAAGTAAAAAGAGGGTGAGTTTCGTGAAGTGAACCCTAAGCATATTCGCTAAATAAGTAAAAATCTGCCGAAAAATGAGAGGAGATAACATATCTTCCTATTTTTCGGCAGATTTCATATAGGTCGGCACAGGTCGGCCTATTTTTGTTCACATCCGTTGGCTTTTGAACACAAAGGCTACCAGCTATCAGCTATTTTATCGCTAAAATAATAAAAATATTTGTGGCTAAAAAGAAAAGGAAGGAAATAATTTGTACTTTTGTACGAACCCTTATAAACCGTGATTGTGAACGTAAAACCGAGCCTACTACAAAGCCTTATCGCCCTATTCTACCCCAGCCTATGCGTTGTATGCGGTGAGCCGCTGGCCGGGCAGGAACAGCACCTTTGCCTGCCGTGCAGCCTCCGATTGCCCCAAACGGGCTATAACCCGACGGAAGATAATCCTACCCGCGATGCTTTCAGGGGCAAAGTGCCGCTGGAAAAGGCCTGGTCGTATCTCTACTATAATAAGGACGGTGTAGGGAAAAATATCGTGTCGGAAATCAAATACAAGGGCAATGTAAGGCTGGGCGAGTATATCGGCCGGCGTATGGCGCACGAATTGATGGCATTGTGTTTCTTCAGCGATATAGACTACTTAATACCCGTGCCGCTACACCGTAGCAAGCAACGGAAGCGGGGCTTCAACCAAGCGGAAGTGATAGCCAAAGGTATGGCATCGGTTTGTCCGGTGCCGGTGGATACTTCGCTAGTCCGGCGCAAGGCGAATAGCAGCCAAACACGCAAAGGCGTATATGAACGTTGGATGAACACGCAGGAGCTTTTTGTGCTGAAAGAGAAGGAGCGGTTTGCCAGTGGTCACCTCTTGTTTATCGACGATGTACTCACTACCGGGGCTACGCTTTTTTCCACTATCGAACCATTCCTCGGTATAGAGGACATCAAAATAAGCGTATTAACCCTTGCCATAGCGAAGTGAGGCCAGCTTCCACCAGGTAAAACTAATGATTCCCTTGGCTATAGACGAGATAGTAATGGCCCACCATACCCCCGTGATGCCCATAATTGGAGCCAGCCAAAGCGCCAGCGGGATACGCGCCAGGTTGAGCGTGATGCTGATTACAGCGGGTGGCGTGGTGCGCCCGTAGCCGTTCCACATACCCAAGGTGGTGGTCTCCAACATCATAAACACCTGGCAGAAAGCCATTATATACAGGTATTCTCCACCTTTAATCATAGCCTCGGGCTGGGGAACGAAAAGACCGAATATCTCTTTGCCGAAGAAAAAGAAAGCCAAGGATATAAGCACCCCCAACGATAGCAAGGTGGCCAGCGTGTAGCGGTAGGCCTTGCGGGTGCGGACGGGTTTGCCTGCAGTATAGTTTTGGGCGACAAATGTACCCAAAGCCGTAGAGAAGCCCTGCGAGGAATTCCAGGTCAATCCCTCTATCTGGCTTCCGTAGGTCTGACTCATCACGCCCAAATGCCCTCCGTATATGGAGGCAATACGGGCAATGGTGAAATTGACGCAGGCAAAGAAGAAGTTCATCATCGCAATGGGCGTGCCCAGCCTAAAGATGCGGGAAGTATAAGACTTTTGCAGTTTTACGAAATAGGGGAAGCGGTTTAGTATCCCGTTGGCTTTCTTCATCTCGCGGACAAAGAGCAGACACACAATGGCCTGCGAAATAAGCGTAGCAATAGCCGCCCCGTCGGTCTTCAGCCCTTCAATGGGACCGATGCCGAAGATGAACAAGGGGTCTAACAATATATTGCATATTAGTCCTACCGACATGACATAGAAAGGGATGGTGGTTCGCCCCGCTCCGTTGTACACCCCCGCAAAGGTATAGGAGAGATAGAAGGCCGGTAAGCCGAAAGCCACTATCCTGAGGTAGCTTACTCCCATGGCAGTAATATCTTCGTCCAACTTGAAGAAAGAGACAATATAAGCAGCTCCGCCCACTAATATCAAGCAGATAACAACCCCCAAAATCAGTGCGATGGTAACGGCGTGTGAAGCGTATCGCCTTGCCTCGTCCATACGTTTGCTTCCAATGGATTGGGCGATACTGATTTCGGCGGCCAATTTGGGGAGTAGAGCCAGCGTAGAAGTAAGCCAGGTGAGGATACCTACCGCCCCGATGGCCGAAGCCTCGCGGTCGCCCAGCCGGCCTATCCAAGCCATATCGGTAAGCGTGTAAGCCATAGAAATAAAGCCCATCGCCATCAGCGGCATGGCCAATTGTATCAGTTGGCGGAATATTTTCCCTTCCGTAAGGTTACGTACTCCCGATTGAGACATTTAAGTTATCTTGATAAAAAAGGTCTGCAAAAGTACGCAAATAAGATGAGAATTAAAATTAAAGAATTAACTTTGAAGTCGAATCATTGAGCACGATATAATGACTACAAAAGAAGATATACGCTGGGAACAACGCTTCTCCAACTATATGAAAGCCTTGGGCAAGTATAATGAAGCGGTAGAGTTACTGAAAGATTCCGGTAAGGATACAGATGTTGCATCTCCGATAACGGAAATCCTTAAAGAGGGAATGATACAGCGCTTTGAGTACACGCACGAGTTGGCTTGGAAAACCATGAAGGATTATATTGCATATCAAGGCAATCCTGATATTAAAGGCTCGAGAGATGCTACACGCGAAGCCTTTAAGATAAATCTGATTAATAACGGTGAGGTATGGATGGATATGATAGGCAGTCGCAATCAGACATCGCATACCTATGACGATGATACCGCTGCCGCGATTTATGACAAGATAATAAGCGAATACTATACTGCTTTTAACGATTTTGCTCAAATAATGGAAGGCTTACGCCTAAAGATGCGAAGAGACCTTTTCTCAGAAGAACTGTAATGCAATACGGATTAGAAAGCCATATCATAGAGAAGATAAGAGCGGTTTTCTCTCATTATCCGCGGATAGATAAAGCCCTTATCTATGGCTCGCGGGCAATGGGAAATTATAAGCCCGCCTCGGATATTGACATCAGCCTTATAGGCGAAGACTTAAGTTTAGACGATATAAGCAAGATTGAATGGGAATTAGACGACTTGCTTCTACCCTATACATTCGACCTATCCATCTATTATAAAATAACCAACCCCGACCTGCAAGAGCATATCGACCGGGTTGGCAAAATATTCTACGAGAGAGGGCAGGATTAAATGGATTAATCAAGTTCTTCCATTTGTACCGAAAATTATTATCCATTT
>DAIREI010000235.1:0-3655 GCA_036795675.1 Bacteroidales bacterium | reverse complement strand
TTTTAATAGCTTTTCCCTGAAATGGATTAATCTTCTTTTTCTTCTTCCGACTCTCCCTCTTGGTGAGAGGGTTTGAAGGAGGTGTCCTCCGGCGGATCCTCCACCTTCTTCATTATCCGCACGGCCACTATCATCAACAGGATAATGCCCACTACGTAAAATATTTGTTTGAATTCTTCCATTTAGTTTTCTGTGCAAAAGCGGTAAATGGTTTGACTGTAGTACATCTCGCCCGGAATAAGTATGGTGGACGGGAAGTTGGGTTTATTGGGCGAGTCGGGAAAATGCTGGGTTTCCAAGCAGAATGCGCCGTAGTCACCGTATTTTTGACCGAATTTACCGGTTATATTCATCTGATTAGACGTATAGAGCTGTACGCCCGGTTCGGTAGTGTAAACCTCAAGTCCGATGCCCGATACAGGGCTGTATACCTTGGCAGCAAGGGTTTTTATATCGCCGGAAGTATTCATCAGCACATAATTTATATCGTATCCGTTTGAATACTTGATAGCGGGACAACTGTCGTCTTTTATTTTTTCGCCAATGGGGCGAGCCAACGTAAAGTCGAGCGGCGTATCTTTTACCGGGGCTATCTCTCCCGTTGGGATCAACTCTTCGTTGGTCGGCGTATAATTATCCGCATTGATAAACAGTTGATGGTCGAGAATGTTGCTTGTCAAGTCACCCGAGAGATTGAAGTAAGAATGGTTGCTGATATTCACTACCGTGGATTGGTTGGAAATGGCTTCATAGGTAATCTCTAAGGCGTTATCGTTGGTCAAGGCATAAGTAACTGTCAATTGCAAGTCGCCGGGGAAGCCTTCTTCCTTGTTGGGAGAAAGGTATTCTCCTTTCAGGGTAGAATCGTCTATACGTTCCAACTTAAAGTATTTGGTATGGAACCCTTCGGGGCCTCCATGCAGGCAATGGTTGGAACCGGGATTCTTGCGCAGGTTCACTATCAACCCATTGGTAAAGGAAAACGTTCCGTTCTTGATGCGGTTGGCATAGCGGCCGAGTATAGCGCCGAAGTAGTTGTCGGTAGCTTTATACGGCTCCAAGTTGTCGAAGCCGAGCACTACGTCTTTCATATCACCGTTCCTATCGGGAACCATGATGGAGAGGATGCGCATACCCAGGTCAGACACGCAGACTTCCATACCGTTGGCGTTGGTGAGGGTATGAAGTTGAGCTAAGCGTACATTATCTTTCACTTCTACAAATTGGGTGGGATTTAAGCCCGACGAAGTACGTTCTATTTCTTCCTCTTTTTTGCAGGAAGAAAAGACTATTGCAATTACTAATAAGGATAAGAATACTTGTTTCATAAGATTATTTTTTAGTTTTTATCTTTTTGTTTATTTATTTTGTTCCATTCGCCGGTATTCTTTATCCCGAGTTTATCCGGATCGAATGCAGGATCTTCCACACCGGCTTTTAGCTGGCTTTCGTAATCGTTAAACGTGCGCATCGCCACCTTTCGTAAAATAAGTATGGCTACCAGGTTGAGCCAGGCCATAACGCCTACGCCGATGTCGGCCATATTCCAAGCCAGCGCCAAGGCATTTACTGCGCCAAAGTAGGTAAGCACCATAATGGACACCCTTAATATATTAACGGCAAGCCGGCTTTTTTTCTTATGTTCGCGGAATAAAAAATAGATATTACTCTCGGCCTGAAAGTAATAACTCATTATGGTAGTAAAAGCAAAAAAGAAGAGCGCGATGGCCACAAAGCCCGAACCGAAGCCGGGAACCGTGGCATCCACCGCCAGTTGGGTGTTGATTGCTCCGTAGCTCTCTATCAGGTGTGAAGTTTCAGAGCCTTGCAGGATAATGTTGCTGTCGGGATCGTACACATTGTACATCCCGGTGGAAAGAATAATAAAAGCCGTAGCGGTACAAACCAAGAGCGTATCTACATACACCGAGAAAGCTTGCACCAATCCTTGTTCGGCGGGGTGGTTTACTTCCGATGCGGCGGCGGCATGAGGAGCCGTCCCCTGCCCGGCCTCGTTGGAGAACAAGCCCCTGCGTACGCCCATACTTATAGCTGCACCCACCATACCGCTTAAGGCGGGTTCCATCCCGAAAGCGCTTTTCACTATCAGCGCAAACATTTCGGGGATATGGTGGTGATTGAGCACAAGGATTACGATGGCTACTATTACGTAGCCCACCGCCATAAGGGGTGTGATGATTTCGGCTACCTTGGCTATCCTTCTTACTCCTCCGAAGATGACTAATCCCAAAAGCCCTACCACTACGCCGGCGGTTATCCTGCGGTCTACCCCGAAAGAGTTGTCGATGGCTTCGCATATCGCATTGCCTTGCAATCCCGGGAGGAATATTCCTAAAGCAATAATCGCTACTACAGCAAAAGCAATGGCATACCACTTCACGCCTATCCCTTTTAATATATAATAAGCGGGGCCTCCGCGGTAGTTCCCGTCTATCTTTTCCTTATATACTTGCCCCAACGAGGCCTCTATATAAGCCGTTCCGGCACCGAAAAAGGCAATAATCCACATCCAGAATACCGCTCCGGGGCCTCCCAACGCAATGGCTGTAGCCACCCCAACTATATTGCCTGTACCCACTCTACCCGAAAGGGCCAATACAAAGGATTGGAAAGAAGAGATGCCCGACTTGCTCGATTTACCCTTAAATAACAAGCTCCACATCCGTTTGATAAAACGAAGTTGCAGGAAACGCGTACGGATAGTGAAGTACAAGCCGGCGAAAAGGCAAAGAATAATGAATGGCCAACCTTCTACATGGTCGCCTATCCATTTGATTATTTGGGCAAAGGATTCCATATTTACAAGAATTTCTTCTTCTTGAAATAAACCAGAATGGTAAGCGAAGACAGCACCATCAAGGCCAGGGCAAAGACATAACCCCATACGCCCCATTTCAGCTCGGGCATACCGTCACTTTCGCCGAAGTTCATCCCGTAGATACTGGCTATCAGCGTGGGCGGCATGAAGATAACGGAGATAATGGTAAATATTTTGATGATCTTATTCTGTTGGATGTTCAACAACCCGAGGAATGTATCTTGCAGGTAGTCGAGACGGTCGAAGCTGAAGCGGATGTGCTCGAGCAGCGAATTGATGTCCTTAATTAATATGGTAAGCTTGGGGCGCAGGTCGTCGGGCACGAGGCTACTGCGTAACATATTGGATATTGCGCGTTGCTTGTCGATGATATTCTCACGAAATATCATAGTTTGTTCCTGAAGGTCTTTGATCTCAATCAGCGCCTCTTCGTCGGCATCCTGTATATTGTTAGATAAGTTGGTAATCTCGAGCGTGATGTTCTCAATCATATCGGCGTCGAACTCGATGCGGGTTTCAAACAGCGAGATAAAGACATGGTAACCGGTAGGATAATTATGCGGGTTGGCAAATATCTTCTTGGTGGTCTCGGTAAACGAATTCAAGTCTGAACTTCGCACCGATACCAATATGTTGTTTTTTAGGATAAAAGAAACAGGATTTCTATCTTCATCGCTCAGAAAGTTGGCATTGATTACTAACGTATCCGTTGTCTCTATATACCGCGAAGAAGTTTCAATCTCAATCATCTCTTCCTCTTCCTGAATATATATCTTAAGAAAATTTTCGAGTTGAGATTCTACCTCTTCGTCTACA
>DAIREI010000234.1:0-3656 GCA_036795675.1 Bacteroidales bacterium | reverse complement strand
TAAAGATAGATGAACCCGAAGTAAAGCATTTCCTAAACTCCGATACGAATCAAAACGAGATTACCAACTACATCCTGAATAGTTTGCCCGACTCAGTCGATTCCGATTCGTTCAAGAGCTTCCTCGTTGCCCACCTAAAACCGCAGATTCAGCTTTGCTTCGGCGAAGGGCTGAAAGACCCGAGTAATAATAACGCTTGGGTGGCCTTTCAACGAATGTTGCTGGAAGACATTCAGGGTTCGATAGACCGGATTGAAGCGGGGCAGCAGGAAATAAAGAGCAGCATAGAGGGCATGCAGACCGCCTCGGGGTTGACCGATGCGCAGATGCGGGAGATCAGTCAACTGAAAGAACTGCTCAAAGATAAAAAGCTGATAACGATGCAGATTGACGAGAGTATCTCGAACAGTTTGCAAACGATAGAGCAAAAGGAAAACGAACTGATCAAGATTACTACGCATACCGATATTAAGGTAGACCAATTGAAGGCGCTTACCGAAAAGATCCATCGGCAAAACAGGGTGACTCATATCGCTTTGCTTACGGGTTTGGTGGCATCGTGCATTGTATTATTCAACGTGTTTTATCAATCGTTCAACAAGCCCTTTACCGGCACCATACAGGTTTACGGCTGGGAGGGAGAGCAGCACAATCCCTTAGAGGGAAAAGGAACGCTGGTGTTGGAGTTTGGCAATAAAACGGAACAGGCCGAGATAAACCGAAGCGGCGAGGCCGTATTTAAGAAGATAGATTCACGATTCAATAATCAGGCAATACGTGTTTATCTGAAAGATACGGAGCATAAACCGTATTATTTGCAAGCCGGCACGGTACATATAAAGAAGAACGAAGTGGCCAAACTGATGGTATTGCTGGAAGGCTTGGAGAAGTTTGAGGGCTATATTTACGACGAAGCGGGTTTCGGTATTCCCGGTACGCAGGTTTCGATAGCCGGATTAAATGTGCATACCGACGACAGGGGCTATTTCCATATCGCTATCCCGCAAGGAAAACAAAAAGAGTATCAATCGGTCGAAGTATTGAAAACGGGCTATATGCCCTATCGCAATAATGCCATGCCGATGACTAAGGATGTATTTGAAAGGGTGTTGATTAAAGAATAACCTCATGAAACGCTATTTACTCTTACCGGTATACCTCTTGCTTGCCGTCTCGCTGTCGGCCCAGATTCCCTTGGATGGTATCATAACAGTGCAGAACAGTAAAACCCAAACGGGCAGCACCGAGTATGTCCGGGGGGCGCAGGTGGAGCATCCCAATGCCCAATCGAAAGTGAGCGACTCCGAAGGGAAGTTCAGGCTGAATGTGGTAGGGGTGAAAAAAGATACCCAGGTGAAAATAACGGTACAGCCCTTGGGCCAATACAAAGACTACATGGTGGTGAATACCTGGGCGCTTGACGCTACGCTGGGGAGAACCCTTCCGGTGAACATTTATATCTGCAAGAAAGCCGATTACGAACAACGGTTGTCTCAGTTGGTTGGTATAAACCTGGAAGAGCAAAAGAAGCGTGCCGAACGGGAACGCAAACGCCTTGAAAAGGAGTTGGACGAGCTGGCAAAGCAGAATCAATACCTGAGCGAACGCTATGGCGCATTGGAAGATAGCCTTGTGGTGTTGCAATCGATGCAGCGTACCGATAGGGAACAGATATTGAAGTACGCCGAAGACTTCCTTAGCATGAACTTCGACGACTTGGACGACAGCTACCTCAAGGCCTTCAACTGTTTCTCTCGTGGCGATTTGGATAGTGTGTCCTTCTACCTGAAAACGGAAGACCTGGAAGAAAAGACCGGCAATATACGCGAGACCGAGGCGTCTATCGAGAAAGACAAAGAGTTGGCCAAGGCTTATGCCGAATCGGCCAGGATAAAGGAAGAACAACTGCTGATAGAGCGTGAGGAAGTAGTAAAAGGCTGGATGCTGAAAGCCAAAACCGAGGCCTTGCGCTACAACTACGATGAGGTCATACGCTTTTACAAAGAAGCCGTTGCGTTGGATCCTCAAAACAGAGATAATTTGTTAGAGTTTGCCAATTACCTGCAATCGATTAATGAATTTCCCCAAGCTGACGAGTATTACAAGCGTCTCCTAACGCTAACCGAGGCTTTGGAGGACAAGGATACGGAAGCCTATAAGCATAATTTAGGTCTGATTTTAAGTCGATTGGGTAATAATTGTTATTTTCAAAACGACTTTCAAGCGGCTGAGAATTACTACCTGCGTAGCCTGAAAATATATGAAGACCTGGCCGGGAAGAATCCGGCGGACTACAATGCGGCTTTGGTCATGACATTAACCGCTCTGGGCGAGTATTATCATAGCCACGGCGATTATTATAAGGCCGAGACCTATTACTTGCGTAGCCTGAATATGTTGGAAGATTTGGCTATGGAGAACCCCGTCGATTACGGTCCCTATTTGGCTTCAACGTTTACGTTGTTAGGTAGTTATAGTCAAGACCAGAACAGTTATATGAGAGCCGAAAACTACTATTTGCGCAGCCTGAGCATCATAGAGGCCTTGGCAAAAGATAATCCGGCGGATTACAACCCCACACTCTCTTCCACGCTAAGCCTGTTGGGGCATTATTATACCGATGTTAACGACTATAAGACGGCCGAAACCTGTTACCTGCGCAGCTTGGGTATCATAGACGAATTAGCGAGAGACAACCCGAAAGCTTACAATCCCTCCTTGGCATCGACTCTCGCTTTGTTGGCCAACCTCTATAACCATCAACGCGATTATGACATGGCCGAAGTATACTACCTGCTCAATTTGAGTATTATAGGCGAGTTGGCGAAGAATAATCCGGGGGCTTACAATCCTTCTTTGGCCTCAACGCTCAGTTTTATGGGCAATCATTATCACAATCAAAAGAACTATCAAACGGCTGAAGAGTATTACTTGCAGAGCCTGCGAGTGATGGAGCAATTGGCGAAAGATAATCCCCAAGTTTACAATGCCGATCTGGCCTCGACGCTCAGGTTGCTGGGCGGCAATTACTACATCCGGGAAAACTATGCCATGGCCGAAACTTGCTATCTGCGCAATTTAGCTATAGTAGAAGCATTGGCCAAGGAGAATCCCAATGCCCACAACCCGGCTTTGGCTTCCTCGTACAGCTATTTGGGCAACAATTACCGCAATCAGCAGGAGTATGCCAAGGCCGAAGACTATTACCTGCGCAGCTTGGTTCTTTTTGAAGCATTAGCTAAAGAAACCCCTGCCGTTTACAATCCCACCTTGGCTGCAACCCTCAGTTTTATAGGAAACAATTACCGTATTCAACAAGAGTACAAAAAGGCGGAAGGCTACTACCTGCGCAGCCTCGGCATCTACGAGGAGTTGGCGAAAGCCAATCCCAAGGCCTACAATACCAATTTAGCCACTGTGCTAAACTACCTGGGCTTTAATTACGGCGATTTGCAAGACAGTGAATCGGCAAAAGAATGCTTCACCCGGAGTGATAGTCTCCGTAAAAATTTATCCGAAAGAAGCGCTGAATAGCCCTCGACTTACCTAATCTGTTTCTTTATACAACTAATTATGTATTAATTAGAAAAAGAAAATTACGTACTTTTCACGTAGTACGTAATTCTTCCCTGTGGCTAATTGCGTATGATTTTTTA
>DAIREI010000233.1:0-3691 GCA_036795675.1 Bacteroidales bacterium | reverse complement strand
TCCTCATCTAATTCTTTTATACTTTTTAAATGTTCTATAGCGCGTTGTTTTCCCTTATATATATCGTATTCTTTATTCGCTTTATTCAAGGCCAACTCATGCGAAATACGACCTGAATGTTCTAAAATATTTTTATCATTCATGGATAGCACCAGCTTTAGTTTCTCAATCCAATCTTTCATGTACATGGGTTTGTGGGCTAAAGCTTGTGCTTCGGCATAAGCCAGAAATTGTTCAACAATAAGTTTGAGCAACTTTATTTCATCTTCGTTTAAATAATTCTTACCAATGCTTATATCCGATTTCAATACTTTATCGGGATGTTTGGTAGAAGTCATTCCCATCAACGGAAGCGAAGCATTGGAGCGATAATAAACTAATTCGGCGGCAGTATTACCACTTACCGCCCAAAGCAACTTGTTCTGTATTTCTTTATAGAATGCAATTGTTATTTCATCGGAAGGATTATAGTCGACGCTGGTAGTATAAATGTCCTTAATTTGTTGATAAAATACTCGTTCAGAAAGTCTAATCTCACGAATTCTATCCAGTAGTTCTTTGAAGTAATTCATGGAAGAGCCTGTAATAAGCCGCTCATCGTTCAATGCAAATCCCTTTATGATGTATTCTCTCAAACGCTGAGTGGCCCATATCCTAAACTGAGTACCTTGATGCGATTTTACACGATAACCAACAGAGATGATTACATCCAAGTTGTAGTGGTCGACCTGATACGTTTTACCATCTGAAGCAGTTGTTGCAAAATTTGCAACAACTGAACTTTCATGTAATTCTCCTTCTACAAATATGTTCTTTATATGTCTTGATATTACTGATTTATCTCTTCCAAACAGTTTAACCATCTGTTCTTGCGATAGCCAGACCGTTTCATTCTCTAAATAAACATCTATCTTGACATTTCCGTCCCGGGATTGGTAAAGTATTATTTCGCTGTCACCTATCATAGGTTTATCATTATTCATCTGCATATAAGGTTTTTTATTTTATCTGATATTCTGTATGTGTTACATCTGATACAAAAGTACATCAAAATCATTGCATCTACAAGCATAAGTAATAAAAATTAAGGCCATGCTTAGCACTGAAATGAAATAAGCTGTTACTTCAGGGTGGGAATACTGATAAATAGCCTCAACAAAAAAGAATTCCCTTATTATTTGCTTACATATTGTTTTTTAATTACTACCTTTACACCGTATTTCCAATAAACGAAATATCATTTTGTTATTCAAAGTGCATAATTGGCTTAAAATTGCATTTACTTTTAGAAAAACATGAAAACAAAAACCATTGTTACGGGCGTAATTGGCGCGGATGTTCACGCCGTGGGTAATAAGATCCTTGCCTTTGCCCTTGAAGAAGCCGGATTTAATGTCGTAAATCTGGGCGTAATGGTATCGCAGGAAGAATTTATCGATGCGGCAATTGAAACGAATGCCGACGCAATCTTAATCTCCTCACTATACGGGCATGGAGAGATTGATTGTAATGGGTTGCGCGAAAAGTGCGACGAGGCCGGATTGAAGGATATTCCTATATTAGTAGGCGGCAACTTAGTTGTAGGCAAACAGGATTTTGCCGATGTAGAGAAACGATTTAAGGCAATGGGCATCACCCGGGCTTATCCACCGGGCACAGCAGTAGAAACAAGCATAAACGATTTGCACGAATTATTAGGCTAATTATTATCCATGAAGTATTTGACGGTCGACTTTGGCAGCACCTACACCAAGCTAACTGCCATAGATGCCGACAATAAAACCATCTTGGGCACTAGCAACGCCTTTACCACGATTGACACAGACATCATTAACGGGTTCAATATTGCCTTGCTTAAATTGGAAGAAGCGATAGGCAAGATCGAGTTCGACCAGATTCTCTGTTGCAGTAGCGCGGGCGGCGGATTGAGGATGATAGCCCTGGGGCTGGTTCCCGAACTCACCGCCAAAGCAGCCAAGCTGGCAGCCGCCAGTGCAGGAGCCAAAGTAATAAAGACCTATTCCTTCGAAATATCCTCTGCCGAGCAACAAGAAATTGCCGACATCAACCCCGACTTGGTACTCCTATGCGGTGGCACCGACGGAGGCAACAAAGAAGTAATCATCGCCAATGCCAAACGCCTGGCAGCTATTCCGGGCAACTTCTCTATTATAGTGGCCGGCAATAAGTGCTCTTCAGACGAGATAAACGACCTGCTAAAGGAATCGGGAAAGGATTATATCATCACCGAGAATGTGATGCCGGTGTTCAACCGACTCAATATTGAACCGGCCAAGCAGGGTATCCGCAAACTATTCATCCAAAAAATAGTAGAAGCCAAAGGATTGTCGGGCGTACAAGCCATGGCATCCAACGAGGTAATCCCTACCCCGCTTGCCGTGATGACGGCCTGCGAACTACTAAGCAAGGGCACACACTCCACGCCCGGCATCGGCGACTTTATGGCCGTAGACCTGGGTGGAGCCACTACCGATGTCTACTCCATGGCCGACGGCAAACCCCACAAGGAGATGTTCCTCGAGAAAGGCTTACCCGAACCCTTCAGCAAACGCACGGTAGAGGGCGACCTGGGCATGCGCTACAGCCTTCGGTCGATGGCCGAAAGCCTCGACTTCGATGCCTTGGAAGAAGAATCGGACATCCCCAAAGACGCTATTCATGCCTGGATAGACCGGTGCACCCATACGCCGGCTCTGATTGCCCGTCAAGGCCTCGAGACCCAAATAGAAGAACTGCTGGCCAAAAGCGCGGTAGAGATAGCCGTGGAAAGGCATTGCGGCGTATTGGAAAGCGCTTACACGCCTCTTGGCGAGATATTCACCCTTACGGGGAAAGACCTTACGCAGATACCTTATATAATAGGTATAGGCGGCGCCATCATCAACAGTGATAATCCTTATTACATATTAAGCGGAGCCAAGTACGATGCAAATAAGTATAACCACATGATGCCGCAGCAGCCCAAGTACCTGCTCGACGAGAAATACATCTTTGCCTCGATGGGCTTATTGGGAACAATAGACCCCGAATTGGCGTTAGGCATTATGAAGAGAGAAATGAAAGAAACAACCATAAATATTGACTGAGGAAGATTAATCAAAATGGAAATTAAGAACGAAAAGTTATCGAACGATGTCTTCTTTGCCGAACGCAAAGAAGTACTGGAGCAATGGCCGACGGGAAAAGGCGTCGACTTCGACGAGGCTGTCCGATATCAGAAAGACATCCCCGTAAAGAAACGCTTTGGCGAAAAAATGGCTAAAGCGGCTGCTGACAGGACAACGCTTATTCAGCCCCGGGCAGGCGTAGCCCTTTATACCGAGCATATTAAATTGCTGCAATACTTAGAAACGGAAGGAGAAGCAGACTTGCTGCCTACTACCATCGACAGCTACACCCGCCTCAACCGCTACAAAGAAGCAGAAGTGGGCATTGAGAAGAGCAAAGAATCGGGCCGTTCCATGTTGAACGGATTTCCCGCCGTAAACTACGGAGTGGATATTTGCCGCACCGTTACCTCTTCCCTCAAAAGCCCCGTGCAGGTACGACACGGTACGCCCGATGCTCGCTTGTTGACCGAAATAAGCATAGCGGGAGGATTCACCTCTTACGAGGGGGGCGGTATTTCCTATAATATACCTTACTCAAAGAATCACTCTTTGGAGCGGAC
>DAIREI010000232.1:0-3709 GCA_036795675.1 Bacteroidales bacterium | reverse complement strand
CGATACTCCGGACGCATCAGGTAAATGGAAAAGTTATCAACTACACGGATATGATGCTGTATAAGTACAAGGATATGGATTGAATTAAAAAGCATTTAAATGGCCTTTGAAGGTCGTTTAAATGCTTTTCTCCGTTTTTCCGAAATTATGTGTATTTTTGTACAAATCGTTTTGAATCGATGTACTTTTCGTTTTGGCGATTATACATCATTCATAATTCTTTTTTTCGTACCTTTGCATCCTCTTTTTTAAGTCATATAACATGAAAAAGTTTGCAGAGTACAATAAGCTGGACCTTTCCGATGTAAATAAGGAAGTGCTGGCGCGATGGGAAAAGGACAATATCTTCCTGAAGAGCTTGGATATACGCCAAGAGGCTCCTCCTTTTGTCTTCTACGAAGGCCCTCCTTCGGCTAATGGTATGCCGGGTATTCATCACGTTATCGCCCGAAGCATCAAGGATATTTTCTGCCGCTACAAAACCATGAAGGGCTTTTTGGTCAACCGCAAGGCGGGATGGGATACCCACGGCCTACCCGTGGAACTGGGCGTGGAAAAGGCGATGGGCATTACCAAAGAGGACATCGGAACCAAAATATCGGTGGAAGAATACAACGCCGCCTGCCGCAAGGATGTGATGAAGTACACCAAAGAGTGGGAAGACCTGACCAACAAAATGGGCTATTGGGTAGACATGGAGCATCCTTATATCACCTACGACAACCGCTATATCGAGACCTTGTGGTGGATATTGAAGCAGTTGTACAACAAAGGTTTGCTATATAAAGGCTACACCATACAGCCCTATTCGCCCGCTGCCGGGACTGGTCTTAGCACCCACGAACTGAATCAACCGGGCTGCTACAAAGACGTGAAAGACACGACTTGCGTGGCGCAGTTTAAGATGGTGAACCCCTATTTCTCCGAAATGAACGAGTGGGGAGAGCCTTTCTTCCTGGCTTGGACGACTACTCCTTGGACGTTGCCGTCGAATACCGCATTGGCCGTCGGCTCCAATATCGAGTACGTGGCTGTACAATCATACAATCCCTATACCGGCAAGCCGATAACCGTAGTGTTGGCCAAGGACTTAGTGCCGCGCTACTTCAGCGAGAAAGCCGCCAATATCGACCTCGAATCTTACCTGCCGGGCGATAAGCTGGTACCCTTCCGGGTGGCCGGTTCGTGGAAAGGACAAGAACTGGCCGGTATACAGTACGAACAACTCTTGCCTTGGGTATTCCCCGGCGAGGGAGCTTTCAAAGTAATAACAGGCGACTATGTTACTACCGAAGACGGTACGGGTATCGTACACATCGCTCCCACTTTCGGGGCAGATGACGACCGCGTGGCCAAAGCACACAACATACCGCCGCTGATGATGGTGGATAAAGACGGAAATCGCCGTCCGATGGTAGACCTGACCGGTAAGTTCTTCCGCTTGGTAGACCTGGACGAAAGCTTTTTAAGGCAATATGTAAACGTCCCCTTCTACAGCGAATTTGCGGGAAGATACGTAAAGAGCGCCTTCGATCCCAACGCCAACGAAGCCGATAACACGCTTGATGTAGACATCTGCATGACACTGAAACAGCAGAACCGTGCATTCAAGATAGAGAAGCACGTACACAACTACCCGCATTGCTGGCGTACCGACAAGCCTGTACTTTACTATCCGCTCGATAGCTGGTTTGTTAAGACCACGGCCGTGAAAGACAGGATGATAGAACTAAATAACACCATCAACTGGAAGCCAACATCGACCGGCACAGGACGCTTCGGCAAATGGCTGGAGAACCTGCAAGACTGGAACCTCTCGCGCAGCCGCTATTGGGGAACTCCGCTTCCTATCTGGCGCAGCGAAGACGGCACGGAAGAGAAGTGCATCGGTTCTACCGCCGAATTGATGGAAGAAATAGAACGCGCCATCAGAGCGGGAGTAATGGCCGTTAATCCTTTCAAGGACTTTAAGGTAGGCGACTATTCGGACGAGAACTACTCGGAGAACATAATCGATCTGCACCGTCCCTTCGTCGACCGCATTGTATTGGTATCCGACAGCGGCAAGCCCATGAAGCGCGAAGCCGACCTGATTGACGTGTGGTTCGACTCAGGAGCCATGCCATACGCCCAGGTGCATTATCCCTTTGAAAACAAAGAATTATTCGATAATACCGAAGAATTGTTCCCCGCCGACTTCATAGCCGAGGGCGTAGACCAAACCCGGGGATGGTTCTTCACTCTACACTCCATCGCTACGATGGTCTTCGACAGCGTATCGTTCAAAACCGTAATATCCAACGGATTGGTATTGGACAAGAACGGCAACAAGATGTCCAAGCGTCTTGGCAACGGGGTAGACCCTTTCGAGGCCATCGCTATCAACGGCTCCGATCCGCTGCGATGGTACATGATCACCAATGCCTCGCCTTGGGACAACCTCAAGTTCGACCCCGATGGCGTAGAAGAAGCCCGCCGGAAGTTTTTCGGCACGCTATACAACACCTACTCCTTTTTTGCGCTCTACGCTAATGTGGACGGCTTTGAGTACAAAGAAGCCGATGTTCCTTTTGATGAGCGTCCCGAGATAGACCGTTGGATTCTCTCCTTATTAAATACCTTGATACAGGAAGTGGACGACTACCTGATGAACTATGAGCCTACCAAGGCCGGACGCGCTATCAACGACTTTGTCAACGACAACCTGTCGAACTGGTACGTGCGCCTCAACCGCAAACGCTTCTGGGGCGGCGAGATGAATGCTGATAAACTCTCGGCTTATCAAACGCTTTATCTCTGCCTTGAAACCGTGGCTAAGCTGATTGCACCCATCGCTCCTTTCTATGCCGACAAACTCTTTATGGACCTTACCTCAGCCACCGGACGCGAACAAGGCGTGGAATCGGTACATTTGTCCGACTTCCCCAAGGCCGACCGCAAGCTGATAAACAAGTCGCTGGAAGAACGCATGGATATTGCCCAATGCATCTCGTCGATGGTGTTGGCATTGCGCCGCAAGGTGAACATCAAGGTACGCCAACCGCTGTCTGCCATTATGATCCCCGTATTGAACGACAGGCAACGCGAGTCGATAAAAGATGTACAGGCGCTCATCCTGAACGAAGTGAACGTAAAGGAGATAGAATACGTCGACAATACTTCAGGGATATTGGTTAAGAAGATTAAGCCCGACTTTAAGAAGTTAGGCCCCCGTTACGGCAGAATAATGAAACCGCTGGCCAATGCCATAAGCGGACTGTCGCAAGACGATATCAATAAATTGGAACAGGAAAAGTCGTTGAGCCTGATGGTAGAAGGGCAGGAAGCCGTTATCACCACCGACGACGTGGAAATCATCTCGGAAGATATACCCGGCTGGTTGGTCGCCAACGAAGGCAACCTAACCGTAGCCCTTGACATTACCGTAACCGACGAACTGAAGCGCGAAGGCATAGCCCGCGAACTGGTAAACCGCATTCAGAACATCCGCAAGGCCAACGGTTACGAGATAACCGATAAGATAGAGGTAGTGCTGCAATCGGACCCCGGCATAGTAGACGCCGTAAACGAATACAAGCAGTACATTGCCACCCAGGTATTGGCTACCAAGCTGTCGCTCGAGCACATTACCGAAGGGACGGATATGGAGATAGATGACTTGAACATTAAAGTACAGGTTATCAGAGTGAAGAACTAAGAGTGACGTTTT
>DAIREI010000231.1:0-3715 GCA_036795675.1 Bacteroidales bacterium | reverse complement strand
GGTTTAGAAGGCCCTTTGGCTACTAGTATTGATAGGTATAATCGACTTGTTTTGGGGAAGTTACCCCTTACGTACACCAAGGTTAACTTTTTCGACTTGTACTTAAAGAGAATGTACTCGTAGGTGTTCGATTCAGGGGCTTTCTTCAGGCAGTAGTAGCCCGATTCTATCTTCCCGTCTTTCTTCGATTCCATCAGCTTCAGGCCATCTTCCAAATCTTTCTCAATGGCCTCTATGGCTACATTGTAGGCGTCGGGGTCATTTTCGCGAATCAGGCTCTTGTATTTGCTTATGCGGGTGCGGTTGCCTAATACATCGCGTGCCAACTCTATCAGTATAGAGCCTTCCTCCTTGCCGTAGTCGTTGAATACGCTATCAATGCTTAGCCCTTTCTGCGCCTGCATAGAGGTTGCCGTTAAGAGCAGCCCGAGCGATAGGATGATTAACTTTATTGCCTTCATATCTTGTGTCTTTTATTATTCAAATAAGCTGTCTAATAGTTCAATCTGCGACGAGAGCATGTTCTCGTCCTCTTCGGCCAGGTTCTCTAATGTTTCTAAGGCTTGGGTTTGCACAACGGCTACGTTGGTGTACTTCTTGCCGTCGATGTATGCGTATGACTTTTCATGGTTGCTTGTAGAGAATACTGTAAGCCTCAATCCGACGAAGAGTAGCAGGCAGGCCGCAGCAGCAATGCTCGCCCGGCGTATGATGCGTTTTGTCCCCAACCCTTGCCCCCAACCCCTAAAGGGGGCTTTTGTAGAGACGCAATGCATTGCGTCTCTACCGAGATTCGATAAGCCTCTACCTTCCTTGAAATATTGAAACATGGGCTGGTGGATGGCAAAGTCGGGGTCGACATAGCCTTCGCTGAAATAATCGCGCAACTGCTGTTCCTCTTCCAGCGAAGTCAGTCCTTCGAAGTAATTGTCGAGTAGGGTTTGTATCTGTTCTTTATTCATGGCGTTCATTGTCCTTGCTTTATCGTGTGGTGGATGTAATTGTTGTATTTGATAAATTCGTCGCGTACCTTTTTGCGCGCCCTCGATAGGTTTACGGTCACCGCGCTTGTGTTGGTACCCGTTATCTCGGCTATCTCGTTCAGTTCGTAGCCCTCTATATCACGCATCCTGATGATTCGTCGTTGCAGTTCGGGCAGATGCTCTATAATGCGTTTAATTATACTTACTGAATCGTTCTGTTCCGTATGGATATAGGGCGAAACCTCATAGTCTTCGATGAATTGCCCTTCCACTTCCAGCGTTTGCCTGCGCGCCCTTAGTTTGTCGATACAGATATTCTTGGTTGTCTGCATGGCAAAACCTGCGGGGTTGCCCACTGCGTCCAGTTCATCGCGCCGGCTCCACAACTTCAGCAAACTCTCTTGTACGATGTCTTCGGCCTCGACCTCATTTTCCATCATCTTTAGAGCCATCAGAAATAGCTTAGGGCGCAGCGGGATTATATCTGTTTTGAAGTGTTCTAAATCCATATTCACTTTAATGACGAGACAAGATAGGAAAATATAACATCACGGGAGTGTTTTTTATTGAAAAAGTTTGCAGGTGAGAGCTAACGTAATGATTATTACGGTAACGGCGGTTACGATAATTTCATTACCTTTGGCGCAAATACATACATATTATAATCTCATGAGCCACCGCAGAAAAAACAGGCACCTCAGCGAGCAGCCTTCCTACACCGGCGAGTTTACTACTCCCGTAAATATTCAGTTGATTAACTATTCGGATAAAGGTTTTAAGGAAAGATACCTGAAGACCGAAGATAAGTTCGACTTCAAGGCCGATAACGGCAGTATTACGTGGATTCGCGTTCATGGGATGAGCAACTCCAAGCTGATTATCGACATAGTAAAGCGGGCGGGATTGAGCGAGCTTGACGCCAAAGATATTCTCACCACAGAGCATATTATGAGCATAGAAGAATACCCTGATAGTATCTTTGTAGTGATGCCCGTGGTGTACCGACATAAAAATAAAGCGGTAAAAGAGCAGGTGGCGCTGATAATGGGAGGCAATTTCTTAGTAAGCATTCAGGAGAGTGATTATCCTTTGTTCGATAATGTGTACCAATCCATTAAGAACAACGGCTATGTAAAGTTTGCCCCAAGGAAGAGCGACTTCTTGCTGGCCACACTGATTAATGAAGTGGTCAACTATTACGGCGATTATGTGATGTACTTAGAAGATAGCCTCGAAGACCTGGAAGATGAGTTGCTGGACATTAAAAAGCAAATGCGCAAAGACCTGATAACCGATATACAAGAGCGAAGACGCGAAGTAATACGCCTGCGTAAATTGCTTGTCCCTTTCAAAGACCAATTGGCTAAGCTGCTACGAGCCGATTCTAACCTGATTCATCCGCAAGAGATACCGTACTTCAAAGACATCTACGACCAGTTGCTCTACATCTTACGCAATATTGAGTCGTGCCGCGAAATCCTTTCTTCGCTGGTAGACCTATACCTCAATAACAACGATGTAAAGATGAACCTGGTGATGAAGCAACTTACCGTGGTGGCCACCATCTTCATCCCGCTTACCTTTCTGGTGGGGGTGTGGGGAATGAATTTCTCATTCATGCCCGAACTCGATTGGCACTACGGCTACATTACCGCTTGGGCGCTGATGATAGCGATAGGGGTAGGGGTGTGGTTGTACCTGAAGAAGAAGGACTGGATGTAGTGACACCTCCCCCCCCAGCCCCCTCCCAAGGAGGGAGAGTTACGCAAAGCGAAGATTTCTATTTTCCGAAGGAGAAAGGCTCCCCCTCCTTGGGAGGGGGCTGGGGGGAGGTGGTTTTATCCCTTCACTCTTAGTGTTAGCCCCGCCAATATGGTATCGGGTTTGAGGTTGAACACGGCGTTCATTTCGCCTGCCATAGAAAGGCCGCATTGGTCGCATACGCCGGCGGTTTTGCCTGCACATTCGGTAAGGCGTGTACCATCGGAGAGGATGAAGTTGGTTACCCAACATTGCTTCTTAAAGTTGTTGTGCTTCATCAGTTTCAGTCCCGATACGGAGTTCATTATCGGGTAGCCCTCTTTCTTTTTGCGGATAATGAGGTCGATTACTTCGCTGCGCTTCTCCCAATCAAGAAACAAATATTCCGTGCCGGGATAGGGCGTGTGGAAGTTGAGCGAGATAGACTGTATATTGGGGTTGTTCTTCGCATACTCAATCGTCTCTTCTACCGAGGGATAATTCTTGGCATTGATTACCATATTTACACTCAGGCGGGGGTGATTGGCCGATGCGATATTCTTCTCCAATCGCTCGAAAGCGCCTTTGCCCCGAATCTCGTCGTGGTAGCGCCCCAGCCCGTCGAGGCTTACCCAAATGGAGTCGGCTTCACTGCCTGTAAAAGGCAGTTGGGCATTGGTGGTGATGGTGGTGGAGTAGAACCCGATTTCTTTGGCCAAACGGATAAGGCTGTTCAGGTCTTTGTCGCCCTCTTTCCACAGTGTAGGCTCGCCGCCCTCGAAGTCGACAAAGCGCGACCCCTGCTTGTAGGAGTATTCCAATTCTTCGCGTATCTTCTCGTACGACTTGGTAATCGGGTCTTTTATTTGATACACGGTACAATGCTTGCAGGCGAGGTTACATCTATCCGAAATAAAGATAACTGTCTGCAACGGCTTCTTCGAGCCAAGGATGCGGGCGTTGAAGAACCACCAGGGGAGATATAATAGGGA
>DAIREI010000230.1:0-3727 GCA_036795675.1 Bacteroidales bacterium | reverse complement strand
ACCAAGCATTAAAAAAGAAAAGCCCGCTCGGATTGAGCGGGCTTTTCTTTTGGGTAGAGACGCAATATGTATTGCGGCTCTATGTTCTATAAAGTTTATTTCGTTTGAGATGCGGTCAGATAAAGTTTTACAGCTAAAATTGCACCATCTTCCGAAATCAGTCTTACCACATAATATCCCGTAGCAACATTTACATTGTACACGTCATAACCGGTGGCTTTTGTTTCATACACAACCTGTCCTTTCATGTCCATTACTTGTATGGCATTCAGATCGATATTGCTTTCGTTCATCACATAGATATTGTTTGAGTGGCTGTAAACTTTAATGCCCGACAATAGGTTACCTATGCCTACTCCATCATTGATCAACGTATTGGTTAATCTGCCTTTAGATATGTTGTCGTCTATATATTCAGCTTTTATCGCATACTGATATGTACCCTCGGGCAATGTAGACCAGTCAGTATCGGTATAGCCGGTGTCTGTGGTTGTATCAATCTTAACCCAAGAAGATTCAGATTCATCTTCCATCAGCCTATAAACTATATATCCGATAGGCGTAGGACTATAGTTGGCTCTTGAAGCAAGTGTTTCCGTCTTCTTGGCACCGGATGAAATAAAGACGGCTTCTTCGCCGTTATTGCCCGAAATCGGGTTTTGATTCTTGGGCGCGGGATGTCCGAATTCGGCTATCTCTCCTGATATCAGGCCTTCTGCGCGAATCATGACATTCTTCTCATAAATAGAGCCGTCTAATGCCACGGGTGCATACAACTCAAAATCGGAATTGTAGAAATGTGTCTGCGCCAAGAAAGGATGCTCGGCATCGGGATCTGAAAGCCCTATAGCCAGGTATGTGTCGGGATGGGCAAGAGTCATAAAGAATCCATGAGGAGCTTCTACGTATTCGGGGAATTGATAGGTGTTCCATTCCAGTTTGGTAGAAGGAACTTCAAGAGCTGAGAAAATAACGTTTGAAGTCGGTTTCCCCAAGTTGTCCAATTCAAATATATAGATATTAACAGTAGTGGGGTGTCTATCTACCACATCGGTAAGATACCACGATATGTTTTCAAGAACGGCGTTCGTTCTATGGCAGGAACCTATAATGCCTCTCGGATAATAAGATTGAAAATCAGCTTGGAATCCGAGTTGCCCGGTGCAGATGCCGTTGTCGTAGCTAAACAATGAAGTAGATACAGGAGCGTCCCAGTTGATGATTGCTTGATTATCCTCAACCATCGCTACCATATTCAGCACAGGGAAAGCTTTTTCTACAAGCGTTATATCGCGTGTTGCATCCGAGGTCGCAATATCAATGCTTGAACTATGAACAATGTATCCTGCTGATTTTGCATTGATGGTATAGGTGATGTTTCCATATACATTAGGAATGGAGTAATTGCCACTTGCGTCTGTATAGGCGGCATAGCTTTCATATCCCGACAATGATACCTCAACGCTTTCGATTCCATTCGGAGCGTTGCTTCCAATGACTCTGCCGCTCACAGTATGGGTTGATAATGGCACTAATGTCACATTCCGTACCAATGGCACATTGGCTTCAATGGTAATATCAAGTATTTGAGTAGCATATCCATGCTTAATAACTTCTATATTGTATGAACCTGGTGCAAGAGATGGAAGCTGGTAGTTTCCGGCGGCATCAGTCAATGTGTAAAGACGTGTTCCTGCAACTTGGATTATTGCGCCTTCGATAGGCATCATGCCGTTATTTACAACTCCCGATAATGAGCCGTTGCCCTCTGTGTTCAGTACAAAAGTTGTATTGGGGAATCCATGTATAATAGTTGCGTCCAAATACTGCTCAGGATTATTAGGATTGATTCCTGTGGCAAAGGAGTTGTACAGCAAAGAACGGTATGATTTAAGATCTTCTGTGCCTAAGAAGCCGTCATTGGTGTTTGAACTATCAGAATTTTTCTTAAAAGAATGAACCACCAATATGCCGCCGTTGTATTCATAAGGAGTGTCGAACTGCACCGTCACATCATATACGCCAGCAGTTAAGCTTATAGTCCCATCAAATACTTCTGTAAAACCAGCGGGGCTTACCCAGCCGTCTTCCAAGTCTTCACGGGTTGTCTCGCCTATCCATATCTGTATAGGTACATTTTCCAATTTGTTTCCGGTATAAACATAATCGGCTTTATAAACGATCGAGCGGATTTCGCCACTGTTTACTCCGAGTTCGTGTGGGTAATAGAGTGTTTGAGACAGACTCATAGAATAAAATGTATTGTATGGTATTCTGTACTTTTCTGTGCCGTCACCTATTGATACGCCTATATTTTCAGCAGGCTGAACATTGATTGAGAGAACAGATGTCTTGTTGTTGTCGATAAACTCATCTCCAGCCAATACCACTTCTCCGTAAAACTGCACTGTCTCTTCTGCAGTAGGTGTCCAAGAGAATACAAACTCTTTTGTTTCGTCAGAGGCAATGGCTACACCAGGAAGTGAAGCTATTTCGTTATCTCCTGTTTCGCTCCTCTGCATCAATTTCACCGAATAGTTGGTTTGGGTTTCAGTACCCAGGTTTTGAACTGATATGGTATAATTTGTGGCTACGTGTACAGTTGGTGCAACATTTCCCGCGATGGAAGCGGCTGCGAGCTCTTTAGTGCGCTGAGTGCCTATCGAAATATCGTCTATATATAAGAAGTAGTCAGCTGCAGAGCCGATTGACCAATAAACAATCTGCACTAAGCAAAATTCATTGGCATAAGCGCTTACGTCAACATCAACACGAGCGAAATCTGACGAAGGGACATGTTCGCCTTCCGACACTGCCAATACTTCCTCGTACGTTCTGCCAAAGTCTTTCGAAATCAATACGCTGTATCTAAGGTCATTGGCCGAAGTCGGCACGTTACCATCGCCATAGTTGATGGCTTTGAAAAAATAAGACATCTCAGGATTGGGTCCCATTTCTACATAAGTGGTCGTTGCAACCAATTGAGGATAGTCTACATACAGATTTGCTCTCAAACAAGGCGAGCCGTCAAGCCCTTCGTCTTCTACTCTTCCAACTACGTATACCCCGCTCCACGTCCAGCCTGTGGGCATAGCCGTGTTGAATGTTTCCATAACGTAAGAGCTTACATTGGCCGATAATATGCCGGCGGTAACATTGACGGTAAACTCAGGGGTTTCTTCATCGTTTGTAGTGAAGACAATATTTCCATTGTATGCTCCCTCTGGAAGCCCCGAGCTATTGATCGTAACAGAGAATGTGGCCGTTTCCATAGCGCCTATGGTGAGAGGCAGTCCCGTAACTGTAAGTTCAGGGCTTACCGATGTTGGCGCACTGATTGTCAAATCAGCTCCACCCATATTGAATATAGTGTACGTTTGCGAAGGAGTTATAGGAAGGTTGTTGTATACATTACCGAAAGCCAACGTGCTTTCTGCGCTTAGAATAGGTATGTTTGGGGTGGTTTCGATAACTAAGTCATCCAAGTGGATGCCTCTTCCATATCCCGACAGCCCGTCAAACATAAGATAATATTCATCAGATGGGTTGGGTAGGGCAACGGCTCTCTCAGCCCAATTCGCCGCGCTGCTGCCTCTGTACTGTTTCAACTCGATCCATTCTCCATCGGCAGAAGTTTTATAATAGATCGTAAACGTTTCCCTGTTGCCGCCATCGGATTGCTGGCGATGCCAGAATTTTAATCGGGGATTGTGAAGAGCTGTTAAAT
>DAIREI010000229.1:0-3738 GCA_036795675.1 Bacteroidales bacterium | reverse complement strand
ATTCTTATCTTTGGGGCAAGGTTATGCTCTACCAACTGAGCTACTTTCGCATTATTTCAAAGCGCCGGTCGCATTTCCTTTGCTAAGGTTAGTTCCACTCTTATCTTTGGGGCAAGGTTATGCTCTACCAACTGAGCTACTTTCGCATGCTACTGATACTACTTTTGCGTTTGCGATTGCAAAAATAGATAATTATTCTTTAACGGCAAAATAATTCCCGACTTTTTTAACATTAAACATTAAACGCTCAACATTATTGAAATTCCTCATCAATGGCCGCGCCCGAATAATCGTAATCATGGTCGTAATCGAGCGAGATGGCTGAAACCGTGGGGCATACATTGGAGTATTGTTCGGGAACGACAAAGGTCTCCGACTGGCTGTATCCCAACTGACTATCGCCGTATACTTTCTTCATAAATATTCCCATAATGGGCAATGCCGAAGCTGCTCCTTGTCCTTCGGCCATGGCATTAAAACGGATGGAACGTTCTTCACCGCCTACCCAACAGCCGCCCACCAAGGAAGGGGTGAAAGCCATAAACCAAGCATCGGAGTGGTTCTGCGAAGTACCGGTCTTCCCTCCCATCTGCACCGTCATGCCGTGATTGCGCCGCATCCGGTTGCCCGTTCCTCCGTCGACAACTCCCCTCAACATACTGAGCATCTTATAGCTGGCGCTCTCGCTGATAATTTCTTGTACGCGGGTACCAAAAGTGGCAATAATATTTCCTTCCCGGTCTTCGATACGGGTAACCAGCAAGGGTTCAATGCGGATACCGCCATTGGCATAGGTAGAATAGGCCGTTACCATCTCACTCACCGAGGCGTCGAAGGGGCCGAGACAGGCCGATACCACAGGGGCGATGGGCGTTAATATCCCGTAAGAATAAACCAAATCGGCAAACCGGTAGGGCGATAAGCGTTTCATCAGGGCCGCAGTCACCCAGTTATCGGAGCGTTGCAATCCCCAACGGATAGAAACCATCTCTCCGATATATTTCTGGCTGTCTTTGTTGGAATTTTTCGGTTTCCACTCCCTTTTATTTTCATCTTCGAGCACCTGGGGGCCAAACAGCATTTCATCGCAAGGCGTCATTCCGCTTTCCATCGCCAAGGAATAGAGGAAAGGCTTGGCGGTAGAACCTACCTGCCGCTTACCCATACTCACCATATCGTACTGGAAATAGCGGAAATCGGTTCCGCCCACATAGGCCTTTACCGCCCCGGTATGGGAATCCATGGCCATCATGCCCGTGCGCAGGAAAGACTTCATATATAATATGGAGTCGATGGGCGTCATAATGGTGTCTTTGGGGCCGCTTATGCTGTACACCTGCATCTCTATCGGGGTATTGAAGATAGCCTCTATTTCGTCGTCGGTCTTATTTTCGCGATTCTTCAGGTTGTAGTAACGGTCGGACATCTTCATCGAACGGTTCATGATTTGGTCGATGTCTTTCTGGCTGATGTCGCGCGAGAAGAGTCTCTTGGCTCGTGCTTTCTCCCGGTCGAAAGCGGGTTGCAGGTAACCTGTCATGTGTTCTTCCACGGCTTCTTCGGCGTATCGTTGCATACGCGAATCTACCGTAGTGTATATCTTCAAGCCATCGGTATAAAGGCTGTAATTGCTTCCGTCGTTCTTTTTGTTTTTCTCGCACCAGCCATATAAGGGGTTAGTATCCCAAGCCAAGGAGTCTTCCCTGAACTTTTGCATCTGATACGACTGATAGTCTTTCTTTTCAGGCTTCTTGGCCGTCATCGTCAGGCGGATGTATTCGCGCATATAGGGCGCTATCCCTTCCTTATGGTCGGCTTTGTGGTAATGGGTTACCAAGGGAAGTTGTTTTACCGAATCACATTCGGCCTTCGATATATAGCCGTTGTTGCACATCTGGTCGAGTACCACATTGCGGCGCCCTACGGTTTGCTCCACCCTTCTCAATGGATTGAAATAAGAGGGGTTCTTACACATCCCGATAAGGGTGGCCGCCTCTTCTACCGTCAAGTCCATGGGTTGTTTGCCAAAATAGACCCAACAGGCCGATTGTATGCCCACGGCATTGTAGAGGAAATCGAACTGGTTAAGGTACATATTAATGATTTCCTGCTTGGTATAGTATCGTTCCAATTGCACGGCAATCACCCACTCGATGGGTTTCTGGAAGACACGTTCCATTTTCGATTGTGCATGATCGGAGTAGAGCTGCTTGGCCAACTGCTGGGTAATGGTAGACCCGCCTCCTCCACTCTTCTGAAACAGGATTCCCGTCTTAATCACCGCCCTTACCAAGGCATAAGCATCAATCCCCGAGTGTTTGGCAAAGCGCTCGTCTTCAGTGGCAATCAGCGCCTGCACCAAGTAGGGCGATAGCTCGTTATAGTTGGTATAGATACGGTTATCCTTGCTTTGGGCGTAAGTACCCATCAGTTGCAAATCGACCGTAAATACTTCGGAGGCATATTTATTTATGGGATTTTCCAGGTCTTCAACCGGGGGCATATAGCCTATTTTACCGTTGGCAATCAATGCAAAGAAAGCGGTAATAGACAAGATAATTACAGCAAAAGATATCCAAATAAAGCGTATGATGTATTTTGTGTACTTCTTAGGTGTCTTCTTTGTTTTCTTTTTGCCGGTAGTCTTAGTAGTCTTTATATTCTTATTCATCCGTATTTTAATAAATTAAAAGGACAAATTTACGAAAGAAATTGAGAATAGCAATAGGAATTTGCGTTAAGAGTTTAACACTAAGCGTTAAGAATAGTTGAAACGAAGGCCTTATTCCTTGTCTTGTTCGGCCTTTTGAGGAGTTGCTTTAGCCTCGCCGGCGTATTCGCCCAAGCTATTCATTCGGGAGTTGTATTCGGCTTGAATATTGTCGTCATTCAGGTTCTGAAAACGGGCATATTCGCTCTTGAAACTCAGCAGCACATCGCCGACAGCTCCGTTACGGTGCTTGGCAATGATAAATTCGGCCTTGCCCCTGAGGTCATTACCGTGCGAGTCTTGGAATATTTTGTAGTACTCCGGCCGGTGGATGAAGCAAACGATGTCGGCGTCTTGTTCGATGGCTCCTGACTCGCGCAGGTTGGACAATTGCGGACGTTTAGATTCCATTCCGTCTTTGGTATTCATTTGGGTTTCGGTAGCACGATTCAATTGCGAGAGCGCAATGATGGGGATATTCAATTCCTTGGCCAATCCTTTCAGTGAGCGCGAGATGGTACTTACTTCCTGCTCGCGGCTGTGTACATTGGTACCGCTGGCATTCATCAATTGCAGGTAGTCGATAATAATACATTTTACTTTGTGCATCCTCACCAACTGCCTGGCCTTGGTTCGCAACTCAAACACCGACAAGCTCGGCGTATCGTCTATAAAGATAGGGGCATCGTACAGGTCTTGTATTTTAGTATCCAATTGCAGCCACTCAAACTTATGCAGTCGTCCGCTCTTAATTTTATCGGCGGTAATTTGCGTTACGTTCACTATCAAGCGGTTTACCAACTGCACACTCGACATTTCAAGCGAGAAAAACGCTATGGGTATATTGTAGTTCACCGCCATATTCTTAGCCATCGACAAGACAAAAGCGGTCTTACCCATCGCCGGGCGAGCCGCTATAATAATAAGGTCGGAGTTTTGCCAACCGTGGGTAATCTTATCCAAATCGTGAAATCCCGAGGCTACTCCGCTCAAGCCTTCTTCGCGTTGTGCGGCCTGTGCTATCAGCT
>DAIREI010000228.1:0-3739 GCA_036795675.1 Bacteroidales bacterium | reverse complement strand
TGGGAGGGGTGGGGGGAGGTGTCATCACATCATCAGCTTCTTCTGCAGTTGCTCTATCATATCTTTCGCCATCGACTCGAGGTTGTACTTGGGGTTCCAGTCCCACTCTTGGCGGGCGCAGGAGTCGTCGAGGCTGTTGGGCCACGAGTCGGCAATGGCTTGCTTCAGGGGGTCGATTTCGTACACCATCTCAAAGTCGGGGTAGTATTGGCGGATAGTCTGATATAACTTTTCGGGGTCGAAGCTCATCGCGGTCACGTTGAAAGCGTTGCGGTGCGCCAATCGATTAGGGTCGGCTTCCATGATGTTGATGGCGGCGTCGAGTGCATCGGGCATATACATCATGTCCATATAGGTTCCGGCTTTGAGCGGGCAGATGAACTTCTCGCCTTGCACGGCTTTATAAAATATCTCTACGGCATAGTCGGTAGTGCCGCCTCCGGGAAGCGTGGTATGGGAAATGATGCCGGGAAAGCGTACCGAGCGAGTATCTACTCCGTAATGCTTAGTATAATAATCGCTTACCAATTCGCCGACCACCTTAGTAATTCCGTACACGGTATCGGGCCGTTGGATGGTGTCTTGAGGCGTATGGTCTTTGGGCGTGCTTGGTCCGAAAGCGCCAATGGAGCTGGGAGTAAATACGGCACAGCCCAATTCCTTGGCCACATCGAGGCAGTGCATCAGACCCTGCACACCGATAGTCCAGCCCAAGGTAGGCTTCAACTCGGCCGTTGCCGAAAGGATGGCTGCCAGATTGTATATGGTATCTATCTTGTATTTTTTTACCAGATTGGCAATGCGTTGCTTATCCATGATGTCTACCTCTTCGGTAATGCCGTTCTCGAAGAATCCGGGGGGATAAGGGGGTGCGTAATAACCACATATCACATTGTTCACTCCGTAGATGGAGCGCAAACGCATACTGAGTTCCGAGCCGATCTGGCCGGTACTGCCTATGATAAGAATTCTTTTCATCTAAGTAAGTTCTTTGTTTATTTTAGGATATTTAATTCTTTCCCGATTTTGGTGAATGCATGGATGCACTTATCCAAGTGCTCCTGCTCGTGGGCGGCCGATAGCTGCACGCGGATACGCGCCTGACCCTTGGGAACCACGGGATAAGAGAATCCGGTAACGTAGATGCCCTCGTCGGACAAGCGGGCTGCCAACTCGCCGGCTAAGTGGGCATCGTAAAGCATTACGGCGCAAATGGCCGATTGCGTAGGCTTGATGTCGAAACCGGCGGCTTCCATCTTCTCTACAAAATAGTTGGTATTGTTGTGCAACTTATCCATCAGCGCGTTAGACTTATCGAGCATATTGAAGGTATAAATGCCTGCGCCTACCACCGAGGGAGGCAAGGAGTTGGAGAAGAGGTAAGGACGCGAACGCTGACGAAGCATCTCGATAATTTCCTTCTTCCCCGTGGTGAATCCGCCGATAGCGCCTCCGAAGGCTTTGCCCAACGTACCCGTCAGTATCTCTATTTGACCTTTCAGGTTGAACTGCTCGGTGGTTCCGCGGCCGGTATCGCCCACTACGCCAGCCGAGTGCGATTCGTCTACCATTATCATGGCATTGTATTTCTTGGCCAGTTCGTATATCTTATCTAATGGAGCCACATTGCCGTCCATCGAGAATACGCCGTCGGTCACGATCAGGCGGAAGCGTTGGGCTTGAGCCGTTTTTAGTTGAGACTCCAGGTCCTCCATGTTGGCGTTGGCATAGCGATAGCGAACCGCCTTGCACAAGCGTACGCCGTCGATGATGGAAGCATGGTTTAGTGAGTCGGATATAATGGCGTCTTCTTCGGTTAGCAGAGGTTCGAACACTCCCCCGTTGGCATCGAAGCAGGCGGCATACAATATGGTGTCTTCCGTTCCGAAAAACCGGGCGATGGCTGCTTCCAATTCTTTATGCAAGTCTTGTGTTCCGCAGATGAAGCGCACCGACGACATGCCGTAGCCCCGTTCGTCCATAGCTTTCTTGGCCGCGTCTATCAAATCCTGATTGTCTGATAAGCCCAGGTAGTTGTTGGCGCAAAAGTTGAGGACTTCTTCTCCGGTTTGGAGTTTAATGGCTACTTTCTGAGGAGAAACTATTATTCTTTCGTTTTTATACAGCCCTGCCGCTCTTATTGAATCTAGTTCATTAGCAAGGTATTGACGGAAATCGTTATATGCATTCATGGTATTGAAATTTTAGTGCAATATTACTGCAATTTTGCCGATTATGCAAGAAAAAGACAAACAAATAATGTGCCTTACAGGGTTTGATTGCACACGGATGACACGGATTGGACGGATTACCACAGATTTCTATTTATTAGTTTGAAAATTGAAAGTTGATAACGCATCGCACCATTCATAATTTATAATTCAATACTTATCCGTTCTAATCCGTCCAATCGTGTCATCCGCGTGCCATTAGACCCTCTTATTTCTCTCGCATAAAGATATTGATGGGCGTGCCGGTCAGCTTCCAATGCTTACGGATCTGATTCTCGAGGAAGCGCTTATAGGGTTCTTTCACCCATTGGGGGAGGTTGCAGAAGAAGACGAAGCTCGGAACGGACGTGTTGGGCAGTTGGGTGATGTACTTAATCCGCACCACTTTACCTTTGTTGGTTGGAGGAGGCGTCCTCTCTATGATGGGGAGCATCACCTCGTTGAGCTGGTGGGTAGGTATTTTGGTCTTTCGGATTTGATACACCTCGTTGGCAGTCTCCAATATCTTGAAGATACGTTGTTTGGTCAACGCCGACGAGAATATGATGGGAACGTCTACAAAGGGAGCGATTCGCTCGCGGATGGCGTTCTCGAAGGTCTTGAGGGTCTTGGTGTCTTTGTCTTCTACTAAATCCCACTTGTTGACCACGATTACCAATCCTTTTTTGTTCTTCTGAATTAGAGAGAAGATGTTCATATCTTGGGCTTCAATGCCTCGGGTGGCGTCGACCATCAGGATGCAAACGTCGGCCTCTTCGATAGAGCGTATGGCACGGATAACGGAGTAATACTCCAAATCTTCGTTCACCTTGGCTTTCTTGCGAATGCCTGCCGTATCAATCAGGTAGAACTTCAAGCCGAACTTATTGTAGAGGGTATGGATAGAGTCGCGGGTGGTGCCGGCAATTTCGGTCACGATATTACGCTCCTCGCCGATAAAGGCGTTGGTGAGCGACGACTTCCCCGCATTGGGACGACCTACGATGGCCAGCTTGGGAACGTTTTCCTCGGTAAACTCAGGCTCTTTATCGGTGAATTTGGCTACCACGGCATCGAGCAAATCGCCTGTGCCCGAACCGTTGATGGCCGAGACGTTATAGGGATCACCCAGACCCAAGGAGTAGAATTCGGCCGATTGTGCATGTATTTCGAAGTTGTCGGCCTTGTTCGACACCAGAATCACCGGCTTCTTTCCTTTGCGGAGCATGGCGGCAATCTGATCGTCAAGGTCGGTAACGCCATTGGTCACATCTACTACAAACAGCAGTACATCAGCCTCTTCTATGCCTATCTGCACCTGCTTGTTTATCTCTTCTTCGAATATATCGTCGGAGTTCATCACCCAGCCCCCGGTGTCGATGACCGAGAACTCATATCCGCCCCATTCGGCTTTACCGTATTGGCGGTCGCGGGTGGTGCCTGCGGTCTCGTTCACTATCGCTTGCCGGGATTGGGTCAGGCGGTTAAACAAAGTCGATTTCCCCACGTTGGGTCTTCCTACTATGGCT